>DATNPS010000269.1:0-4000 GCA_036703095.1 Crinalium sp.
CGATCTGCGCTTGACTCTTTCAGAGTCGCTTCGCTAACGCAGCAGCGCTTCGCTATCGAAAATTACATCACGCAATTTCTCGCGTCACGGCTGCAACCCATCCGTGCCTAATCAGCGCAAAGTATGGCTGCTGACTTGCCATTAAGTCAGCGCCATTCATGAACGCCTTCTCAATTTGAGTCAGAAGCTTGAGTATTGATCACACAAATTATAGCTGTAGCCACTTTCCTTAGGACGCTGCTTTCTTGAGAACTAATTCGATGGCATCGCAGAATATGTCCTAACCTGACTAGCTATAGCTATACCTACCAATAGAAACATCATGACACAGACTTTCTGGTTATTTGGCACTCGTCTCACCATCCTTGCTGATCGCACTACAACTGGTGGTCAGTACGATCTGATCGAAGGCTACTTCCCACCTGGGACACAAACACCCCTCCATCGCCACACGCGTTATTCCGAACAACTCTATGTGCTGGAAGGGGAGTTCACAGTCTGGGCAGGTGAGAACAAGGTGGTGCTAAGACCCGGTGAAAGTTATCTAATTGCTCCAAGCACCCCTCATGTGGTCGCCACGGCTAGCGATAAATCAGCTCGCGGATTGGTTGTTGCTGCGCCCAGTGCTTTTGCTCGGGTAGTTGAAACCGTCGGAACGGTGGAGGAAACGGAACCACCAGACATGGCGCTGTATGACCGCATTTCTGCCGAGGTTGGCGACGAGATTCTGGGACCGCCCGGAACCTTACCTTAATTGGACACAATCAGTACACATTCCCGCAAGAGGAAACGATGACAACTCAAAATGTAACCATTCCAGCCTTTTCTGGAGGCAGTTTTAGCGCCTATTTAGCAGTACCCAGTATTCAGCCTAGTGCGGGGATTGTGTTGATTCAGGAAATTCTTGGGGTCAATCAAAATATGCGCCAGACGGCTGATGATTATGCCAAAGAAGGCTATTTGGTGCTCGTGCCAGATTTGTACTGGCGGTTAGAACCGGGTGTGCAGCTTGATTCTGAAATTAAGGAGCAGTGGGCTAAAGGCTTTGAGCTACTCCAAGCGTTTGATGTGGATAGCGGTGTAGAAGACCTGAAGGCAAGTCTGGCTTTTCTGCGGCAGTATCCCAGCAGCACAAGTAAGGTCGGCAGTTTAGGCTTTTGTTTGGGTGGCAAACTGGCATATTTCATGGCAACACGCACCGATGCGGATGCCAATGTCAGTTACTACGGGGTTGAGATTGACAAGAATTTAGCAGAGGCGACAAAGATCCACAAACCACTGCTGTTGCACATGAGTGAAAACGACGAGTATGTGTCGCCAAACGCTCAAGCAAGCATTCAGCAAGAGCTGAAAGACAACCCCCTGGTAACCATCTATCGCTATGAAGGCGTGAGCCACGGATTTAGTCGCACAGGTAGTTCCGCTTATCGCCAAGCCGCCGCAGAATTAGCACGCGATCGCACGTTGGCGTTTTTGAAACAGCATTTGGGCAGCGGTGTCCCAGAAGGAGTAACCTCATGACCAAATATCGCACAGCCTCAATTGATGGTTTAGATATTTTCTACCGTGAAGCTGGCTCCCGTAGTAATCCAACAATTCTGCTGTTGCATGGCTACCCGGCTTCCTCTCACATGTTCCGCAATCTGATGCCTGCACTTGCAGATTCCTTCCATCTGGTTGCTCCTGACTACCCTGGCTTTGGCTATAGCTCCATGCCGACGGTGGATGAATTTGATTACACCTTCGATCGCCTTACCGAAGTGATAGCAAGCTTTGTTGATGCGATCGGCTTGAAACGCTACAGTCTTTACTTGATGGATTATGGCGCTCCCATTGGCTATCGCCTTGCCACGCAGCATCCAGAGCGAGTCGAGACGCTGATTGTGCAAAACGGCAATGCCTACGAGGAAGGGTTAGGTGATTTCTGGAAGCCAATGAGAGCCTATTGGCAGAACAAGACACCTGAAAATGCTGATCGAGTGCGCCAGACTATGACACCGGAGGGTACGAAACGGTATTACACTACCGGAGTCAGGAATCTAGAAAACCTCAGTCCCGATACTTGGATTCTGGATCAAGCCCTCCTCGATCGCCCTGGTAACTTAGATATTCAACTGGCATTGAAATACGACTATCAGTCCAATGTGCTGCTGTATCCGCAATGGCAAGCTTACCTTCGTCAGTATCAACCGCCAACGCTAGTGGTGTGGGGCAAAAACGACCGGGGCTTTTTAGTAGAAGGAGCTTATGGCTACCAGCGTGACTTGCAGAACCTTGAGTTTCATTTGCTTGATACAGGGCACTTTGCGTTAGAGGAAGAGGGCGATCGCATCGCCAACTACATCGCTCAATTTCTCACGTCACGACTGCAACCCATCCCTGCCTGATGAGTGCAAAGGTTGCTGGGCGATGCCTCTAAATCGCACGCCGAACTCGTATGCAACTTATTACCGTTGAACCGTTGACTGAGCGCGAGGAATGAAAGGGTAAGCAGCTATGCAAAGAACAACTAGTTTCGAGAGCAAAGGTCTAAAGTGTTCCGTCACGTTTTACACTCCAGATCGAGTCGCATCCGGTGAGCGCTGTCCGGCGATTGTCATGGCTCATGGCATTGGCTTGACCAAAGAGATGGGACTCCCGCAGTTTGCTGAGTTCTTCGTTCAAGCCGGGTTCGTCGTCACGCTGTTCGATTATCGCTACCAGGGTGCCAGTGAGGGAGAGCCTCGTGGGCAACTGCTTCCTACCGAGCAGCAAGAGGACTACCGTAATGCCATCACCTGGACTCAACTACAAAACGAAGTTGACCCTGAGCGCATCGGTCTGTGGGGCTTCTCCTATAGCGGTGGTCATGTGCTGCATCTAGCCGCATTCGATCCGCGAGTGAAAGCGATCGTGGTACAGATGCCTACGGTAAATGCATTTCTCAATTCCCGCCGCTTGGTCTCCCCACTTGAACTTGATGAACTCACGAAAACGCTTTCAATTGACCGGATAAAACGGTATCAAACCGGAGAGGTGAGCTACTTCCCCTTGGTCGCCCCACCCGGTCAACCCAGCTTCCTGGCAACACCCGACGCATTCACTTGGGTTGAATCGGCTAAGAGCGCCAGCGAAGGAAGATGGGAAAATCGGCTCACCTTTGAATCAATTGAACACTGTCTCTACTACGAACCAGTTCCTCACCTGGAGGCGATCTTTCCAACCCCGCTCTGCATGATTGTGGGCGAGAAGGACTTTCTTGCAACTCCCGACTTGGCCGCTGCTGTCTATGTGCGGGCAATGGAGCCGAAGTCTTTCACAATCTTGAAGGGCGGACATTTTGACGGCTTCCAGGGAGAGGGCTTCGAGATTGCTAGTACAACTGCCTTGAGATGGTTCGAGAAATATTTGAAGCAGGCTTGAAGCACCTGTTTTGGAAGCTGCTGTTCTCGTAAAGTGCATCGTCCGGATGCCAAGGCAGATCAGGCTATCAGACTGAAGATTGAATATCAACTTTATACCTATCCAAAAGAAGAATGACATGAACTTAAATGGCAAACGAATTGTTCTTCTCGGAGGGACAGCAGGAATTGGTTTGGCGACAGCGGCAGCAGCAGCACGAGAAGGGGCTGTAGTCGTCGTGGCATCAAGCACTCAGGAGCGGGTTGCTCGTGCTGTCGCCGACCTGCCCAAGGGGACGGAGGGCTACACGATCGATCTGTCCAATGAAGAGCAAATCCGCGACTTTTTCGAGCGCATCGATGACTTCGACCATCTGGTGTTTACTGCTGGGGAGGCAATCCAGGCCAACGAACTCGACTCAATACAGATCGACCAGGCGCGACAGTTTTTCAATCTTCGCTTCTGGGGTGCGTTCGCGGCAGTCAAGTATGGCAGTAGTCACATCAGACCAGGCGGATCGATCGTTCTCACAACGGGGATTGTCGGTACCCGCCCCCGCAAGGGTTGGACGGTCGGCGCGAGCATCTCCGGGGCAATGGAGTCTCTGACCCGTGCTTTA
>DATNPS010000283.1:0-3728 GCA_036703095.1 Crinalium sp.
GACGACCCACAGCGGGTAATCTGGTTGGGTGCGAAAGTCTCTGATTTGTTGGAGATGCTCAATCAGGCTCATAGGGGTTAGAGGCAGTAGAACGGTACTTGTCTATCTTGCTTTTTCTACAGCCAATAGATCAGCCCTGCCTCCAAAGGGAACTAACACCAGGTTGGGAACCTGACTGGCAAACCCTACAATTCCCAACAGCACAGGCGATTGAGTCAAATGGTATACCAGCCAGATCATGGCTACCATCGTGATCCAGGTACCAACCAGGGAAAGTCCTTGACCTAGAAAAAACAGCCGATAGTTTCTCGACTGAAAGGCTGGAAATGAGAGGATCTGTGTGATGGAGTTCAAGCGTGAGTATACCTTCCGCGCGCATCTTCAAAGTATTTACACACCACCACTAACAGGCAAATATGCCCCGTGATGAATCTAGCTTCGTCAGATGCTAACAACAGGATTGCGACTGAAACATCTCCCGGCAGACCGTTTCGCTTTAAGGAGCTGTAATGGCTTTCAAGCATTTCATCCGCTCTGTCCGAAGGCTGAAGCACTTTAGCTTTAAAGATGGCTCAAGAGTTGGAGGCAAATCCACGTCTCGTCCTCTAATTTGTGAACATACGGCTTTGTGAACATACGGCACCGATTACGAATCGAGCCATTTACAGCGGTTCTCACTTAAGTAAACTACGATTGTTTTTTTGATGAGCCGCGCGCAGCAAAGCTTTCAGAAAAACAACCGGGTTTTAAGTGATTAAGAACCGCTGTAAGTATTGCATGGTCAACAGTGGCAACGATTGAGGATAGTTAAATTATGACTGCCAAGCATCATCCCTATCACGATGAACTGAGTCTGGCAAACGCGGCGGAAGAATTGGGCAAACAGGCGTTACAGTTGGGGTTGATTCACAGCTTTGTAGTACGACACTTTGCCGATAGCCGCGAATTTTACATTCCCGATGAGCATCACGAGAAACTGACTCCAGAGCAAGCCTATATGCAGCTCACACAGTTGATAGAGCGATCGAATCGATAGGAATGCCCATTCCAAGAGGAGTGGACAGCCAAACCCCCAATACTTCTCGGTTAACTGAGATCTTGCACCTTTCTCAATAAGCGGATTTGGGCGGCGCTACGCGCCGCCCAAATCCGCACCATTTGCAGGAGCGCGAAGCGCTCCTGCAAATGGTGCAAGATCTGAGTTAACCCTTGAAAACCCAATTTATAGTGAAAGCGAGCGGCTGAGCCGCTCGCTTTCACTATAGATGAAGTATGGAGCCAGAACCCATTAACCCGCGTGAATCCGATGCTCTTCCTCAAATTCCTCTTCTGCCCTGCGTTCAGGTGCCGCTAGCGAGACAATGATACCCACAGCGAACGCCAGCGGAATCGAAACCAATCCCGGACTCTTGAGCGGGAACCAGGCAGACGCGTGTTTAAGAATGGTGACTTGAATCGTCGGAGAAAGATAAATCAACACTAAGGAGGAAAACGTTCCCACTAACATACTGGAAACTGCGCCTCTGGTCGTGAATCGTTTCCACATCATCGACATCACCAGAGCCGGAAAGTTAGCACTGGCCGCGATCGCAAACGCTAACCCCACCATGTAGGCCACATTCTGCCCCTTAAAGACAATTCCTAGCACAATGGCGATCGCCCCCAACAGCAGCGTGGCTGCCCGCGCTACTTTGAATTGCTCATTTTCATCCGCAGAGCCATGCCGAACCACGTTTACCCACAAGTCGTGAGACAGAGTGGCCGCACCGGATAGCGTTAACCCGGCGACTACCGCCAAAATGGTTGCAAACGAAACGGCAGCGATAAAGCCAAGGAATGCATTCCCGCCTAACACTTCAGCCAACATGGGAGCCGCCATATTGCCACCCGCATCAATCGTTTTGATGGCATCCTGCCCCACCAGCACCATCGCACCAAAGCCCAGCACAAAGGTTAACAGGTAGAAGAAGCCAATCAAAATCGTGGCATACATTACGGAAGCCCGCGCTTCTTTGGCATTGGGAACGGTATAAAATCGCATCAAAATGTGGGGTAATCCAGCCGTCCCCAGCATCAGCGACATCCCCAGCGACACGGCATCGAGTGGATTAGACACCTGCTTCCCGGGAGCCAAAACTGCTGCTCCATACTTATCAGATGCGGCTTGAAATAGAGCGGTTGGGCTAAAACCAAACTGGCTCAACACCAACAGCACCATCAGAACCGTACCTGCCAGCAACAAAACCGCTTTGATAATTTGCACCCAGGTTGTAGCCATCATGCCGCCAAAAATCACATAGGCCAGCATCACGCCGCCCACAATCATTACGGCCAGATCATAGTCCAACCCAAACAGGAGCTTAATCAGGTTGCCCGCCCCGACCATTTGAGCAATTAAGTAAAAACAAATTACCGCCAGAGCACCGATCGCAGCAGCCACTCGAATCGGCTTTTGCTTCATTCGGAAAGCCACCACATCCGCGAAGGTGTAGCGCCCCATATTCCGCAACGGTTCAGCAATCAGGAACATCACGACTGGCCAACCCACCAGAAACCCAATGGAATAGATCAACCCGTCAAATCCATTGAGAGCAACCAGTCCAGCAATGCCTAAAAAGCTGGCTGCGCTCATGTAGTCACCCGCTAAGGCCAGTCCATTTTGAAAACCGCTAATGTTACCGCCTGCGGTGTAGAAATGAGACGTACTGCGCGTCTGTTTTGCGGCCCAATAGGTAATGCCTAATGAAATGGCAACAAACAAAAAGAAAAATGTAATCGCTAAAGGATTTAATTGACCCAGGTTTGTATTCACTGTTCATCCTCTTGGTGCAGTCGTGCAAGCTGGCGATCGTAGTAGTTATTGGCCCAGCGCACATAGATGTAAATCAACACCCATGCCGCAATAATGACCAACGCGCCTAACAAGATTCCGAGGGATAGCCCCGGCATGACCAGGGTGCCTAAAAGGGGTTTATCGTAGGCAATCAGCAGGATAAAGCCAAAGTAAATAATCATCATGGCTCCGGTGAGCCAGAATGAAAATCTCCATCGCTCATTGCCTAGAGCAATAATGGCTCTTTTGCGATCGTTCATAGATTTTCACTGTGTTTAATAAATTCAGATCGTTATTTTGTACGCGGTTGTACTCAATAACAGAACAGAGTTAACCCAGATCTAATTGAAATCGTCAGCGCAATAGGTCAGGGATTACAGCCCCATCGATAAAAAATTAACTGTGAAGCAAAGTAAATGAGGGCGTCTTCCCTATGCAGGGCTACCCCTCTCACTTCGTTTCAATTTCAATTCAGATCGCTACGTAGTTGGGACAACAAAAAAAATGATTCGCTAAATGATCTTAAAGGGAATGGGATCATGAAAACTACTCAATTTAATAAATACTTAACAAAAAACGAACGTATTTTTTAAGCAAACTTATTCTTTTTGTGAGTAACTGAATCACCAATTATTAACAATATTTTATGAACTATATTGTTCACAAATAACCTGTAGATAGGGGATTTTGAGAGTTTTATCCCTAGTTGGGAACGTGGCCTTGCAAATCAATTCGCGGCCCGCCATTCTCATTTATGCAGGTCGGCGACAGCGCAAACTCGACACAGGCGCGCCTGCACTGTCACCAATTATGGGGTTTGCGCTCGACGGGTGCGCAAAACCCATAATCGTTTTTGAAGAACGTGAATTCGACGAACGGGCTTTTGGGAGAGTGG
>DATNPS010000284.1:0-2435 GCA_036703095.1 Crinalium sp.
GTTACAGCGACATGAGGAAGCCTTTGCCGCCTTCGATCGGGCTACCCAACTTGATCCTGATGACTCGACTGCATGGCTGAATCGGGGGATGGCCCTGGAAGCGTTGGAGCGCTATGACGATGCCGTTGGCTCTTACGATCAGGTGTTGCGCGTTAATCCCGATTCATATAAAGCGCTGGACAAGAAGGGGGCCGCGCTGGTGGAACTGGGGCGCGACCGAGAGGCGATCGCCTGCTTTGATCGGGCCTTAAAACTCAAACCGGACTTGGCGAGCGCTCACTACAACAAAGCAGTTTGCTACGCTCTGCAAGATAAATCTGAACTGGCCTTGGGGAGCCTCCAACAGGCGATCGGGCTGAATCCGAAATATCGAGCTGAGGCCAAAGCTGACGATAGTTTTGAAGCGCTTTGGAATGATGAGTGGTTCCGCGAGATTGCCGGAGAGTAACACTGCCGTCTCGACGGTCAGCCCAACCTGCCAAAATGGTGGTGTTACGTCTTGCCCAATAAGGTGTCTACCCATTGCTGGTCTGCTTCGGCGAGAGCAGGTGGAGGAACGGGCTGACGGTAATCAATCCGACTGGCATACCGGGCACGTTCATAGATCTGATCAAAAATGCTTTGGAGCGGCACTTCTGGTTCTGAATCACCTGGTTTCAAGGGGATAGGAAGGCTAGACAACGGCTGCTGAAGCGTAATGCTATAAAGGTCAGCTGTGGGGCGCTGTGAACTGCGGCTGATCAAAATTCGATACGTTGATTCTGATGGCGCTCCGCGAACGGCCATTGGATTGCCTCCCCGCAGCAGGTCTAATTCCACGAGATGGGTATTGCTGCCTAAGATTAATCGTCTTTCGCGTTCATAGGCCGATCGCCCCTCACCCGTTCGCTTGTTCTTAGGAGACAGTAGCTCGATCACCGTAATCACCTGATCAGTCACCATCTCTCGCACTTCCAAGTAGCGTTCCGTGACCTCCAATGGCATCGGCACAACGACTTTTTGAGGACGAGGTTGAGTCGCAACACGTCCTTCCTCTTCCATCGGCAAATCTACAGAATCTTGATCCGCTTGCCCCGAAAACACGATCGCATCTGGAATGCCAATCAGCAGATCATCCTCACTGTCATCACTCTGGTATGTACGCGATTCAACTTCAACGTAATAGTTCGGGCCTAGCTGAGGCTCAATGGCTTCTGCGATCGCCACCATCAGCCGCGTATGAAACGACGACCAAAAGGCTGGATATTCCAGATACGGGTCCATTCCCGGAAACGGCGATCGCATGAATGACCTCAAGCATTTGCTTCGATTGTATCCCAGCGGATTAGCGTGGATTCTGATAGTGCTATTGCAGCCGCGCGACACGCGTTGCACTTTTTTGCGCATTCATTGAATTCACGTTGGTTTAGCGTGAATTCGGTGTCTCTCGTCCAGATTAGGCAGGTAGAGAGATGTTGCGCTGAGCCGCATTTGCTGTCCTTAGAGGTGAGGTAGTTTTTGAAATGGTGTTATGAGAAACTCAACTGTTGCTCCAGAGCGTCGGGAAAGAGGAACTGGCGTTAAAAATTTAGTTCAAAGTCTAGTGATTGGGATCATCCTTGGTGTCATTATTGGTGCGCCAATAGGATGGTTCTCACACCGTCTTTTCGCTCAACAGCGAGCCGCACAAGTTCTGCTATGCCGCCAACAGCATTACGGTCAACCTGAAGCCGACCTTCAGGCTACTTGCGGAACCGTTTATTAAGAATCAAACGCAGATTTTGGGAGTTGGGGACATCATTTAGTGGTGTTCTCAAACCCTTTTAATGATTGAATTAAATAGCGGTTTAACAGGTGTCCAGCGTTGCGATCGCCGCTCTAATCTTTCTTGTTTTGTCTCGTTGTCATAGGAGATTGGAATGGCAGGGCGATCGCGCAGTGAAGTGATGTTGAGATTCACAGTAGCCCATTGATGTCCATCAATCGTGGTGACAGCGGTTAGATATACTCCACAAATTTTGCAGATTAAGAAATCGGCTGTTTTTGCGCCAAATTGATAACAGTTTAAGAGATTCAAATCCTGTACAAAAAACTGAACTGATCCCTTTGGATCAGACGTGCACTTCGCGCCATGACTTTGACAAAACGAACATTGACAAGCCCGAATTAAAAGGGTATCAACTGTTAGCTGAGTGGTTAAGTTGAATTGAAGATTACCACAGTGACATTGACCAATAATTTCCATTTATTTTTAAGTAAGTAGTTCTAATTAAACCGTGTTATAAAAACCGGGAGGGTGCCCCGGAGGGGCACCCTCCCGGTTTTTATTTACGCCCTTCTACTTAGCAAGATAGCAATCTCAACTGAAACTTGAACGGGGTTCAGGAGGAAACCCTGGCTGGGGACACAGCCCCTATACCCCCTGTTTACAACCTACTTGTGAACGCTATTTTGAA
>DATNPS010000287.1:0-26156 GCA_036703095.1 Crinalium sp.
ATCCTTCTGTCCCTGCACCTCGCTCTGCAAACCAGAAAACTGACTCGCAAACTCAGAGGCAACCTGTTGCAAATTCTGAAGCGTGGCGTTTTTCTGGCCCTGCACCTCAGATTCAATGCCAGAGAAGCGATCGCCATACTCACCCATCAACCGTTCAAACTTTTGGAGGGCCGAGTCTCGCTGGCCCTGAACATCAGATTGCAAGTTAGCAAACTGATTGTTGAATTCTGCTGCAACCTGCTGCAACCCTTGAATGATGCGTTCCTTGTTACCATAGACGTCCGACTGCAATCCGGCAAACTGCGAAGTGAAGTCTGATGCGGCCTGCTGGAGGTTTTGCAGAACGGCATTCTTTTGGTTCAACACATCCGACTGGAGGCCAGAGAACTGAGCCATAAACTCCGTCGAGGAATGCTGGATGTTCTGAAGGGTGACATCTTTCTGCGTTCGCACGTCCGACTGGAGCGCAGACAGTTGTGATGCAAAATCAGCCGCTAAACGCTGGAGGTCTTGAATGGTGCCATCGCGATGCCCTTGCACATCCGACCGCAGTCCAGACAACTCGACCACAAACTCAGATTCCAGCTTGCGGAGATAGTCGAGAATCAAGTCTTTTTGTTGAACAATGCGGGCTTCGGCTCCCTGCCGCACTTCGGTCAACTGAGGCGCGATTTCGGCCTCCATGCGGCCAAAGTGTTCGAAGACCTGATCGCGGCGCACAGCCGCGCTGGACTGGAGATCGAGCAATTGAGTCGATAGCTCATTTTTACGAGCAACGGCAGCGGCTTGCAGGTCAAGCAGTTGCGACAAGAATTCATCCTTCTGCCGCGCCGCTTCTGAATGCACTTCCGACATGCGCACCGTAAAGCCGTCTTTCTCAGCGTTCGCGCGAGATTCTAATTCAGACAACCGTGCCGCAAAGGTCGATTGCGATAGCTCCAGGTTTTGCAGCGTCCAATCAATCTGGCCCTGAGCTTGCTTCTGCGTATCGGCAATTTGATTGGTAAATTCCGCTTTTGAGATCTCTAGATTTTGGCGGGTCGAACTCAGGAGGTTCGTCAGGTCGGCCAGCGTTTGATCCTTCAGTCGGGTGAAATCGGCCAGAATCTTGGCGATCGCCTCTCGCTTAACCTTCACCTCATCCTGAAAATCATCGGCCTCGCCGTTCAGTTCATCCGCGATCGCTTCTGCTTCTTTCAGCACGTCATTGACGTTCTTGGTAGCTCGATTAATTTGCGATTCCAGGTCGGCCAGTTCATTCAGGTGATTTTTCACCGCATCGGCCACTTCACGCACCACCGCTCGTCGCAGCACAATTAGCGTGGCGATCGCCCCAGCCACCAGCAGAGCCAACACGCCCAGCAACACGTTAAACAAGATCATCGTCCGGTTAAATGCCCGGTTCGCGTTGGCGCGCAATTGCTCTAGCTCGCTGCGCTCTTGTGCGGTGAGTGATTGCGCCACAAGCTGATCCCCAACAGGCCGAACCGTTTGAGCACTGGTCACACTGACGGACAGCAACACAGCAGAAAGGGTGATACTACTTTGTAACGCCAATGCCAATAGGGTTTGATGCGTGCGCTTCATCGGAGTAATCCTTGTCTGTCGGGGGTCTATGGTCGGTGAATGGGGGCGATCGCCCATTAGCTCATTAATTGTTTCAGGAAATTGGCGTTATAGAGCAGTGGCATCCCAAAATCGCTGACCTTCCTTAAGGTTAATCAAAGTTGGGCGTGGTTTGGCTGAAAATCAGGTTTTTACAAGCTTTAGGTCAAAATCGCCCCACCCATCAATCGCTGATATCGATACTCTAGCTCTGTTTTCATCAGAGACCAACGCTCCAGTGTCGGGTCTTTTTCGATCACCTTCTCGGCGGCTTCCCGCGCCAGTTCCAGTACATCTTGATCTTCGACTAAACTGGCGAGCGCAAAATCTGGCAAGCCAGACTGGCGCGTTCCCAAAACTGCACCGGGGCCACGAAAGCGCATATCCATTTCAGAGATAAAAAAGCCATCCTGCGACTGTTCCAAGACCTTCAATCGCTGTCGGGCTGTCTCCGCTTTGCTGCTGCTCATCAGCAAACAGTAAGATTGGTCGGCCCCTCGTCCAACCCGTCCGCGCAACTGGTGAAGCTGCTACAGGCCAAACCGTTCAGCATGTTCGATCAGCATGACGCTGGCATTGGGCACATCAACCCCCACTTCCACCACCGTCGTTGACACCAAAATTTGCGTCTGGTTATCGCGAAACTGGCTGATCGCCTCATCCTTTTCAGCAGATGTCATGCGGCCATGTAGCAATCCAATCTTAAATTCTGGGAAAATAGTCTCTTTCAGCCGCTCATATTCCTCAATGGCCGAGCGCAAATCCAGCTTTTCCGACTCTTCTACCAACGGCAACACGATATAAATCTGCCGTCCCTGCGCAATTTCGCGTCGAATCAAGTCATAGGCGTGCTGGCGATCGCGTCCTGTTAACATCGTCGTTTGAATCGCCTTGCGCCCCGGCGGCAGTTCGTCAATCTGGCTGACATCCAGATCCCCATGCAGCGTCAGGGCCAGCGTCCGGGGAATAGGCGTCGCGGTCATGGTGAGCACGTGAGGATGCTCCCCTTTCTGTTGCAGTCTGGCCCGCTGCTGCACGCCAAATCGATGCTGCTCATCAATCACCACCAGCCCCAATCGCTGAAACTGCACGGGATCTTCGATCAGCGCGTGCGTCCCCACCAGCAGCGGCAGTTCCCCGGTTGCCAGTTCGGCATGAATCTGTCTGCGTTTGGCCGTCCTGGTCGATCCGGTCAGCAGTTCGACAGGCAAATGCAGCAGGTTAAACCAGCTCACTAGCTTGCGGTAATGCTGCTCGGCCAGCACTTCAGTCGGAGCCATCAGCGCGGCCTGAAATCCTGCCTGAATCGCTGCCAGAGCTGCCACTACTGCCACTACCGTTTTTCCTGAACCAACATCACCCTGAACCAATCGATTCATTGGTTCAGGCTTTTGAATGTCGTTGAGAATGTCGTTGATCACCCGCTGCTGAGCACCCGTCAGCGTAAACGGCAATACCTTGTAGAAGCCCTCAATCAATTGCCCCGTCGGAGCCAGAATCGCGCTGGTCTGCTCCTGCCGCTGGTTCATCCGGCGTTTTAGCAATCCCAGTTGCAGATAGAAAAACTCGTCGAAGACCAGCCGACGACGGGCCGAATCCAGTGCATCTCCATCCGGTGGGAAATGAATGTGGGCGATCGCCTCCTGCACGCCAATCAACCCATACTTTTCGCGCAGCGCATCGGGCAGCGGATCTTTCAACAAAGCAGCGGCGGGCAGGGCTGCCACGACAGCCTTGCGCACCAAATCTGCCGGAACTCCTTCAGTTAGGGGATACACAGGCACCACCCGCCCCACCTTCATCGACTCAATCGACGCGCCCGAATGATCGATCACCTCAATTTGGGGATCTTCCAGCGTCATACCAAACTTGCTCTGTTTCACCAGTCCCGACGCTGCAACCATCGCACCGGGCGGATAAAGGCGCTTTTGCTGCTCCTGCCATCCGCGATTTTGATAGCGACTGCCCGCATAAAATCGGCTCAGCTTCAGCTGTCCACTGGAATCGCGCACCACCAGTTCAAAAATCGTAAGTTTGGGGTTGCGGGGACTGTTAAAGCAGGTGCAGCGCTTCACCGTCGCCACCAGCGTTACAGTCTCTCCTTCCACCAAATCCCGAATGCGAACCTGACGGGCGTAGTCAATATGGTCGCGGGGATAGTAATAAAGCAAATCCTTAACGGTAAATAGCCCCAGCTTCGCCAACCGTTCGCTATTCTTCGCGCCCACCCCCGGCAAATAGGTTACAGCCTGGTCTAGCTCAACCTTCCGCTTCTTCTCCACCAGCGGAGCCGTACGGGGTGTCTTCACCCTGGGAGCACGATCGCCACTCCCCCCATTCCCTAAATTTTCCGCTACGCCTTCCCCCTCTACCTCCTGCCCTCTACCTCCTGCCTCTTCCTGCTGCTCCACAATCCGCTTTAACTGATGCAACACTCGCCGCGATTCCGCTACCAAATGCTGCCGCTGAGCAAACGTCAGTTCTGAATACTTCGAAAACTGCGTACTCATATCCTGCAAGCGCAGTTGATCCGACAACGGCAACTCCATCGGCGGACGACTGAGGCTCATGCTGAGAAACTCACTAAAGCGATATTGATTGCCCATCAAGTCGTTGAAGCCGCGCTCAGCTTCGACGGATAGTGCTTTCTGCAATCGCAACCAGTCCATTATTCCTCAAACCAAACGGCCCGCCACGCCGCCTCAGCTTGCGCGATCGCCCGTTCTCGCTGTTTTTTCTGATATTCTCGCCCTAAATGGTTTAGACGAGTTAGCAATCCGCGAATTTTCGATCGCCACACCGAAAGCGTAGCATCGCTAAACTCGATTTCAGATAGCCGTAACCGGATTGCCATTACATGAGTGAGGCTAGAACCCTGGCTATTTTCAGCATCCGTTTCAATTAATAAATTCAGCAGATTCGGCAAGTTGGATGACGCTTCCCCCCCAGCCTTAGCAGCCACTTCGAGGACGGGTTCAGGCAACTTTTTGGGCAGAATCTCAGCCTGTTGCAGCAAGCGATTGACTGCGTGAGACAGAGTTTGCAAAACAGAGGTTACTGCGGCTTCCAGGTTTTCCTGCCAAACGACCAACTGATTAGGACTTGATAATACCGGATTAGCCGCATGTTGTTCCTGCTCAGCCAAACTCTCTTCAAAGCTTTCCGTGACCTGCGGATCTTCAGAAAACATAAACGCCTGTTCGTCGTCTAAATCATCATCCAGGTCATCATCCTCAGACGTCAGAATTAACGTTTCCTCAGGAGGCTGCTTCATCATCTCGTTGGAAACTTCAAAAGGCTTTAAGCATTCCATTAACTGCGCTTTGGATTGCCGGGCAAGATTCCGCAACTCCTTCTGTAGCTCTTGCTGTTGGCTAACTGAACGTTCAACAAATCGTTCTGGATAGCCTTGGGTACACACATGGTAAGCAGCCAAAATGACCTGCTGCCGTACAGCCTGCCCCAGTGCGTCTAAGTATTGACTATAGGTAGTATGAAACTCCTGAGCGATCGCCGCCACCGATTCTTCCAGGGCTGCCATCTCGCGCTCAATTTGTTCAACTGCTCGTGTCATATCCTCAAGATAGCTCCAGTTATTTGGATATGGCAGTGCTTCTGCACAGTGAATGCTGCCCCATAAATTAAGGACTGACTATCGAAAACCGAGTGTAACTTTACAGCTCAGTAACCGATACTCAGTCCCAAACACAATGTTGCCTATTGTTTAACGTTTTTAACTGAAAGCGGTAAGGGCGTTTTGCAAAACGCCCCTATAAAACCACGCTTACACTGAGAAGGCTTTTATTTAGAGCCTGTCTGAGCCGCTACTTCAGCCGCAAAATCAGACTCTTCTTTCTCAATGCCTTCACCCAACACAAAGCGGGAAAAGCGGCGAACTTGAATATTTTCACCCAGTTGGGCAATATTCTGTTTCACCAACTCCTCCACAGTGATGCTCTGATCTTTGATGTAAGGCTGATCGAGCAGAGAGAGTTCCTTCAGACGCTTTTCAATTCGGCCTTCAACAATCTTCTCGCGAATGTTTTGAGGCTTATTGGCCAGGTCATCTCGCCCCCCCTCAATCTCCTTTTCTTTTGAGACGACATCAGCAGGGATATCCGCAACGCGCACATACTCTACGTTTGGCGTAGCAGCAATCTGCATCGCAATATTCTGCACCAGTTCCTTGAATGCCTGGTTGCGAGCTACAAAGTCAGTCTGGCAGTTGACTTCAACTAAAACACCAACCCGGCCACCCGTGTGGATGTAGCTTCCAACCAATCCTTCTGCGGCAACCCGGCCAGCTTTCTTTTCTGCTGAGGTAATTCCCTTCTGACGCAGCCAGTCCATTGCCTTGGTGATGTCACCATCGGTTTCGGCAAGGGCTTTTTTACAGTCCATCATGCCTGCGCCAGTGCGATCGCGCAGTTCTTTGACGAGCTTTGGTGATATATCCGCCATATAACTCCTCTATTCTTCTGTTTCCTCTTCTTCAGGGAAGTCGCTATCTTCGTATTCAAACTCTTCTTCAGCGCCTTCGTAATCTTCGTAGTCCTCTTCCGCTTCAAGCTGCCCGTGACGGCCTTCATAAATGGCATCCGCCAAGCGACCCACTATAAGCTTAATGGAACGGATAGCATCATCATTGGCTGGAATTGGAATATCTACCGTATCGGGATCACAGTTGGTATCCAAAAGCGAAACGATGGGAATTCCCAACTTCTGGCATTCTTGCACCGCGTTATATTCACGACGCTGGTCAACAATCAGCACGACATCAGGCAGCTTGCGCATCGCCTTAATGCCACCCAGATACTTTTGCAGCTTTTCCAATTCCCGACGCAGCACAGACGCTTCCTTCTTGGGAAGAAGATCCAGCACACCTGTCTCTTGCCGACGCTCTAGATCCTTAAGACGATCTACACGCGTCTTAATGGTTGCCCAGTTGGTCAACATACCACCCAGCCAGCGCTGGTTAACGTAGTAAGCGCCGCACCGACTGGCTTCTTGAGCGATAATTCCGGCAGCCTGCCGCTTAGTACCAATGAACAGGAATTTCTTGCCCTGCTCAGCCGCCGTCCGCATATAACTGTAAGCTTCTTCCATCAACTGGGCAGTTTGCACCAGGTCGATGATGTGCACCCCATTCCGAGAGGTGTAAATATAGGGAGACATTTTAGGATTCCACCGTCGGGTTTGATGCCCAAAGTGAACTCCAGACTCCAATAACTGAGCCAAACTAACAACTGGCATAAATTTTTTGAACTCCTTTCGGGTTAATCCTGCATCCAGGCGTATCTCCAGAAGGCGATCGCGTAAGCTAATCGCTCACCAGAAACACCCGAAATTCCCGGATGTGTGGAATTTTTCAGCTTTTCTAAGATAACATAATTCGTCCTTTCCACTTTGAAGTGCGAAAAAAGACAGCAATTCTCAGTTTGAAGCCGATTTTGGGTTTTGCGCGCCCGACGGTGTACAAAACCCAAAATCGGTGGCAGCAAAAGTTCGCCTTAGGCGAACTTTTGCTGCCACCGATTTGCATCATGAGCATCGCTGTAGCTGTAGCCATTTAGAGAGGGACGGGGTGCAGGGGTGAAACCCCTGGCTAGGGGCGCAGCCCCCACAACCCTTGTTTTTTTTAATCTCCTAACCGATGTGGCGACAGTCATAATGCGAATTCAATAGCGCTATTGAATTCGCGTCGCTTTAGTTTCTAACCAGCCATTTTTGACCGTTTAGACGCTGAACGGTATATAGCAACAGCAGATCCAGCGTTACTTTTCGCTCATCAATCATGAAGGATTCTAATGTACTGGGATGAGCGCCATTGTCAGCGTGATAGAAAACCTTTTGGCCCTGAATATCTTCTTTCAAAAATCCAATGCTAAATTGGCGCTTTCCACTCTGGAAGTGACCGATCACCTGCCAGCAATCACCGCTATCTTCCAATCCCTTGATAGGCAGTTTTTGCTTCTCAAGCTTCAGATCAAGGTCAGAAATGCCGACCTTCTCCAGCGTTTTCTTGAGATTGGGTATGAAATCTTGATTGATAAATTCAGCAAAAGGCTTATCTTCAAGAGCGGGAGCCTTTTCTTTCTTGGGCTTATCTGCTTTGGCCGCAGGTGCACCGTCATCTTTAGGAGGCTTAGCGGCTTTCGGCTTTTTATCTGGCCCAGTTGGCTCGGCGTCGGGCTTATTAGCGGATGGAAGAGAGGTAGCGACAGGTTCAGAGGTGCTGGGCGCATTATCTTCAGCAACGGCTGGCGTATGAGCAACGCCAGCGTTTGGATTAGCTAATTCTTCTTTTTTGGCTGCGTCAGAGATTTCGCTTTGCCCAGCATCCGGCTTGTTGATTTCTTCTGCCATTGTTGCGGTGAGTCCTTCAGAATTTCGTCCTCCATATTCATAGTATGAGGTTCGGTTCGTAGAAAGACACATTCGCACAGAACTTATGACCAAAAAAAACTAATGATTTTGATAAAGAATTCGGCGAATGGGTTTTTAGGAGAGTCACACGATGCGCAACTCTCCTAAAAAACCAATAGTGCGTGCGCGAGGCGCACGTACTATTGGGCTATCGAGGTCACGTTAAAAGACAGATTACACACGGAATCCCATCTGCTGTAATCCCTGCCGGAGCCGAGTCGCTTCTCCAGAACATTGCCGTTCATACAGCACGATCGCCCGCTGAAACGCCGCCATACTTTCATCAACTCGGCCTAGCTTCAGGAGCACAACGCCCAGGTTTTGCAATGCCTCTGCGTAGTCCGGGTTGCGACGAATGGCCTGCTGATACTGGGCGATCGCCTCCTGCAACTGCCCCATCGCCTTTAGCGTCATGCCCAGGTTGTAATAGCCAATTGTGAAATCTGGATCGGCTTCCAGTGCAGCTTCATAAACCGTTTTGGCCGCCTGAAACTCTGATTTAGCCTGCAATAGATTCCCTAAATTGTTATAAGCGCCCAGCTTTAGGCGTTCTAGAATAGGCTGCTCAACGGCAGCCCGGTAGTGTTTTTCGGCCTGATCAGCTTGTTTCAAGCGGTTGTAAGCAATCCCCAGATGATAGTGCAGTTCATACAGCACGGGAGCATCCAGTTTCGGGGCCTGCAACCCCCGTTCCAATAGGCTGATACCATGCTCGACTTTACCCATTTCCACATACAGCGCGCCCAATTTGCTGCACACGTAGGGTTCACCAGGATGCGCGACCAAGAAGCGTTCCATCGTCATCCGCGCTTTTTGAAACTTGTCACGACTGGCGATCGCCCCCGGTTCATACCCGTAGTGCAGGATGGCAACCTCCGGTAAATCTACAACTTGCCACTGGGGTTCTCGCTGCATCAGTTGCGCCACGCTATCATCTACCATCGCGTGATAGGGGCGGGTAAAGCAAATGTCAGGATGGCGACGAAACAGGCGCGAAACCAGCGAATAAGGAGATTGCGTCGCCCCAATTTCCTGACGCAGCAGATTCACTACCAGATAATTCTCGTGCTGCATCGCTTGCTGGAGGAGAGGCACGATCGCTGTTGCCAAAGCTTCGTCCGCATCGAGCACTAAAATCCAGTCGCCAGTGGCATATTTCAAGGATTCATTGCGGGCGGCAGAAAAGTCATCATTCCAGGGAAAATGATGAACCTGAGCGTTAAATTCCTGAGCGATCGCCACCGTAGCGTCCGTTGACCCGGTATCCAATACAAGGATTTCATCCACCACAGCGCGAACGCTATTTAGACAGCGCGGTAGATTAGCCGCCTCGTCTTTCACAATCATGCAGAGGCTGAGAGTCATTTCCTCTCCCTACCCGAATCAGAATAGATCGACTCTAATTGCATCATTATTCTGGGCTTTAGGCGTTCCAGTTCACCTTGCAGTTGCTTTTTGCTGAGAGCAAATTGCTTGGTCGGCGGTGACATTTGAGCCGTTGTCGCCCACTCTAACAACATCTTGCACTGAGCGGGTGCAATTTTAGAGGTCATCTCGTTAGCGCATCGCAGTGGGGCTTCCTGGGCAAAAAAGAGCAGGCGATATTCACCTGCTTCGCCTAAGAGACGCGCCATCTGCTGCCCCTGAGATGATTGGAGATCCAGATAAACGGGCAGCCAGCGCGGGCCGTGATCTCGGTTAAATAAAACCGTGAGCCAGAGGATCGTCGGATGGGGTGAGGGTAAAAACAGAAATTGGTTATAGCGAGTGCAGATCTGGCGATTTTCAATTTCCCGCTTGGACAGCATTACCCAGAGGGTCATCAATAAGCCTTGAGTGGTACGAATCGGATAGGGGAAAACAATATCTGCGATCGGTTTATTTTTAGGCCACTGGGCAAACTTATGGATTTCAGAAGGCGAGGGAATAGAAGGCGGAGAGGGATGCAGCTTTTCTCTGATCTGTTGCCCTAATTCCCATCCGGGCCTATATTTCTGATCCAGCGCTACAAAGGCTTTAAGAATTTCAGCAACGGATTGAGGGCGATCGCTGGGTGATTTTGACAAACAGCTCATCACCAAATTCTCTAAATCCTTGGGAATTTTGATGCTAGCGTTAATGGACTCAAACGAGCGGGGGGACTGGTGGTGATGCGCTTTATACCAGCCACCAAACGAGTGAGTGTCTGCCTGGAGGGGCATCTTGCCCGTGAGCATCTGAAACATCATGACGCCCAGGCTGTAGATATCAGAACGACCATCTAACTCATGGCCTTCCATCTGTTCCGGTGAGGAGTAGGCTAGAGTACCCATGAAGCAGTTGGTCTGCTGGCTATCCTCTTGCAGCACTTTAGCAATGCCAAAGTCTAAAATTTTGGCCAATTCTCCCAAACTGTGGTCTTGAATTACCAAAATATTGCTGGGTTTAATGTCTCGGTGAATAATGGGATACACTTCACCATTGATGGGAATGCCTTGATGCGCGCACTGCAACCCCAGGCAGATTTGACGAGATAGACTGAGAAACCGGGGAAGCGCCATTGGCTGATGGTTGATCACCTCCGTCAGGTTTTCACCTTTGAGGTATTCCATGATGTAGTAGGGAATTTCGTCCTCATCCACGCCGTAATCGGTGACACGAACGACGTGAATACTGCGTTGTCCCAATAGCGCACAGGTGGTAGCTTCTCGCTCAAAGCGATCGCGCATTCGCTGGTTTAACAGGGTTTGAGATAGAAATTTAGCCGCAACGGGCACACCGCCCAATAACATATCTTTTGCTCCATAGACACGGCCCATCGATCCCTGTCCGAGCAAATCTTCAAGTTGATAGCGATTTGACAGTATGCGACCAATATTGGGGTCTGCCATCTTCATCTGGCTCCGCTTATGACTCAGTCTGTTGTAGGCTCTGCTTCTATCTCTGATGCGTATGGTGTTAGTTAACCCTGAATTTCAATCTATAGCGATACCAGCTCAAATTTGAACCGAGTGCAGGGTTGGACTCCCTAGCTGAAGGCGCTACCCACTCAACTCATAATCTATACGGTGAACGCTTATATAAGTGATTTTGAGAGATCAGATGTAACTCTGCCACATGGATAGACCAACTATAGAAATCAGTGTGAATTACAAGTGCGATCGCCGTCCCATCTCAGGTGAGAAATAAAAAAGTCGTAGGGGTGCTTCGTTGAAAGCAACCTCTCGTAACCCATTCCCAGTAGCTAGACCTCGTAAAACTACTGAGGTCTCCTTCCAGCATGATACGCGCTATGACCTGTTTCTCGCAGAAATGATGCATTAATAATAGTACAAACGTTTCTACGACGGCTTGAGGCATAGGGTAATGGAAGAAACTGAGCTGATCTACACAATTCAAACTGCCGATTTCTTAAAATTATTCTAACGATCGATTTTTAGAGATTGGAGTAGGGATGGAGGCGCTCGCTAACGAGGTTCTCCTCCCAAACACCGCTCTAAACCCTTGGCAGACACAATACTTTTGCAGTGATTAAGGTACGGATTTTTGTCAACGCGCAAAGCGCAGCATGTAGACAAGAAGTCAACCTTCTCAAATACATCCGACCCGAAGATATAGTACGTAGGATATGCCGCTTTTATGTAGTAGATGAGCACCTGATCTACCATCTTTCCTTGAGAGTGCCCAAAAACACTAGATCGTTTGCACTTAATACATTTGAATGTACCCTCGCGACGCGCACGCAAAATTGGGCTTTCGGAAGAGTGGCAAGTCAGCGATGCAATTCACTGTCCCAAATACGCTTCTAAAACCTGAGTATTGGTCTGGATCTCAGCCGGAGTGCCTGTTGCCAGGTTGCGACCTTCTGCCAACACCCAAACGCGATCGCACAAGGACATGATCACGTCCATATTGTGCTCAATGATCAAGAAGCTGATACCTTCGCGGTTCCAGTCCATCACATGTTCACAAATTTGTTTGATCAGCGTGGGGTTCACGCCTGCCGCAGGTTCATCCAGCAAGATGAGTTTCGGACGAACCATCAGCGTTCGCGCCAGTTCCAACAGCTTGCGCTGACCACCCGATAGTGACCCGGCATACTCCTGTGCCATATGCGCTAAGCCAACAGAATCCAGGATGGTGCTGGCCCATTCTCGCTGCTGCCGTTCCTCTTGAATCACTTGATGCGGACGCAGCCAAACATTCCAGAAATGCTCCCCTGTCTGGTGTTGAGCGGCCAGCAGCATATTTTCCATGACCGACAGCCGAGACAGCACTCGTGCCACCTGAAAGGTGCGAACTAGTCCTTGTTGAGCAATCTGATGAGGTTGGAGGTGCTGAATCGGTGCCCCATTAAAAATGACCTCACCGCTGTCGGGCCGAATAAAGTTTGACAGGAGATTAAATAGCGTTGTTTTACCCGCTCCATTGGGGCCAATTAATCCGGTAATGCTACCCAGAGACACTTCAATCGAAGCCGCATCAACGGCTCTGATGCCGCCAAAGCTTTTGGACAGTTGATCGGCGGCCAGTAGAGGAGGGCGATCGACCGTTTGGGTTCGAGATGCAGATGGAGCGACGTTTGAGCTGGTGCTTTCAGAAAATTCAGATGGATTTGTGGAATTATCGACCAAGGGTAAGTTCCTCCTTCTTGCCTAAAATGCCCTGAGGCCGCCAAACCATCAGCACCATCAGCAGTAAACCAATCAACATGATGCGAAATGCGCCCAGTCGGGCATCATCTAGGGGAATAATGTCACCCAAAATAAAGCGAGTCACCGTCTGGTAGGCCCAGAAAAGCGCGGCTCCCAACAGAGTACCCACGTTGCTACCCGCTCCGCCCAGAACAACCATCGTCCAGCCATTGAAGGTCACCAACGGCTGAAAGTTGTCGGGGTAAACGGTTGTGAGCTGCCAAGCATACAAGGCTCCGGCAATTCCGGCTAACATGCCGCCCAACATAAGGGATTGCAGCTTATACCAGAACACATTTTTACCCAGCGCTTTAGCCACTTCTTCGTCTTCTCGGATGGCCTTGAGAATGCGACCCCAGGGCGATCGCACCAACCGTTCTAGTCCCCAGTACACCAGCGCGACCAGCAGCACCGAAACCCACATCAAGCCTGTTTTCGTGGGGTTACGAGAGTAGTGATTAAGAGCCGACACACCGTACCCATACGCCCAAATCCCTAAAACCGCGCAGATGAGTGTTGAAACCAACGTTAACCCGTTTGACCACTCCGGCAACTGAGGCAGTTTTTTAGTCGCCAGCCAGATGTACAGAGCACCGATCGCAACCACCGCAACCAGTAACAAAAGCCCGATCGCCCAGGGTGGAATAGCATTCGACAGCTTCAACTGGCGGGAAGCCAGACCCACACCGCACAGCAGCACGGTAAGTGAAGCGATGTAGCCAGCAGCAGCCAGGGTGCTGTTGAGCATCACCCGTGGAGGAATGCCTTTTAGTTGCTGTTTCAGCCAGAGCCAGAGCCGCCAGTAGCCCGCCCCGATCACAACCGTCAGGATGGCAATCATGACGGCCCGCACGGGCAAGCTTGGATTCAAATTAGCCAGAGGCAACGGAAAACGCTGAATGCCAAACGTACCGCGAGTCAACCAATCCTCATTTACGGCAATCAACCGGATCACTTCAGATACCCCGATCGTGACGATCGCCAAATAGTCCGTTCGCAATCGCAACGTTGATAGCCCAATCAACAGTCCCAATAGAGCCGCCAACCCTCCGCCAATTAAAGCAGCGATGATCAGCGGAACGCCTTGAGCACTGAGCAATACAGTCGTGTAGGCCCCGATGGTCATGAAGGCGACATGTCCAAAGTTAATCAGGCCCGTAAACCCCCATTGCAGATTTAAGCCGAGACCAAATATGGCAAAAATTGCCGTGAAGATGATGAGAGAAACAATGAAGCCTTCCATACCAGTCAAGGGAACGGATGAATGAGAAAGCTCTGTTGAATCAGCAATCCTCATTGCACCGCTACCGATGGCAAATTTTGCGCGCCCTACAGGCATCCAAAATCCGCAATCGGTTTCGAAATCAGAATTGCTGTCTTTGAAAGAGCACTGATTCTAACGATATCAGGTGTGTAAGGACACTGTTGTTTTTGAACGACATTTCAGCCAAACGTGCCATGAGGAAACGGGAATAAGGTGATGAAATGGGGTTTAGTTGTCGGGGTGCAGGGGTGGAACCCCTCGCTGGGGGCGCAGCCCCCATGTCCCCATAGGTTTTATTTCTGGCCCCTTTCTATGAATAGTGGTACTTAGTCCTCAATCCTCAATCCCCAACGCTGTTTCCAAGAGAATTTGGGACCCTTAACAGCCCCTAATCTTGTATGACCATTAAAATCCTCAACTTCCGTTCAGGTTGAGTCTGTAAACTGTGAAGTAATCAATGCACATTTAGATTGGGAACTTGTATGGACGCGGCTGCACTCTGGCAACGATACCAAGACTGGCTTTACTACCACGACGGGTTGGGGCTTTATCTCGATATTAGTCGGATGCGGTTTGATGACGAATTTGTCAGGAAAATGCAGCCCCGGTTTGAGAAGGCATTTAAAGACATGGCGGCTCTGGAAGGTGGGGCGATCGCCAATCCCGACGAAAACCGCATGGTGGGTCACTACTGGTTACGAGATGCCGATCTGGCTCCTACGCCTGAGCTGAAGCACGACATCACCTCCACGCTGGAATCCATTCACGCCTTTGCCCAAGACGTTCACAGTGGCAAGATTCACCCACCGTTGGCTGAAAAGTTTACAGATATCATTTCAATTGGAATTGGGGGATCGGCGCTCGGCCCTCAGTTTGTGGCAGAAGCACTGAGTTCAGTTAATCCTCCGCTGGCGATTCACTTCATTGACAACACCGATCCCGCCGGAATCGATCGCACCGTGGATAAACTGCAAGATCGGCTGTATAGCACGTTGGTAATCAACATCTCCAAATCGGGGGGCACGCCAGAACCACGCAACGGGCTATTGGAGGTTAAGCAAGCCTATGAGAAAAAGGGGTTAAACTTCGCCAATTATGCGATCGCCGTTACCAGCGACGATAGCAACCTGGATAAGGTAGCCGAGTCGGAAGGCTGGCTCGCCACATTCCCTATGCATGACTGGGTCGGCGGACGAACATCAGAAATGTCAGCCGTTGGACTACTGCCAGCCGCACTTCAGGGTATCGATATTGATGCGATGCTGGCCGGAGCGAAAGAAATGGACACGGCAACCCGAATTCCCGATCTCAAGTCCAATCCAGCCGCTCTACTGGCATTAAGCTGGTACTTTGCCGGAAATGGCAAAGGCGAGAAGGACATGGTGGTACTGCCCTATAAGGACAGCCTGCTGCTGTTTTCCCGCTATTTGCAGCAATTGGTGATGGAATCGCTGGGTAAGGAAAAAGACCTGGAAGGCAATACCGTTTACCAGGGAATCGCGGTGTACGGCAACAAAGGCACTACCGACCAACATGCCTACGTGCAGCAGTTGCGGGAGGGTGTGCCGAATTTCTTCATCACCTTTATTGAAGTGCTGCAAGACCGTCAGGGAGGGTCAATTCAAGTCGAGCCAGGGGTTACATCTGGGGATTACCTGTCTGGATTGCTCCAGGGCACGCGACAAGCGATCTACGAAAATCACCGGGATTCAATTACCGTTACGATTCCTCAGGTCAATCCCCGCACGGTCGGTGCGTTGATTGCGCTGTATGAGCGGGCTGTAGGTCTGTATGGCTTCCTGGTTCACGTTAATGCCTATCATCAACCTGGCGTTGAAGCTGGGAAGAAGGCGGCGGCGGCTGTTCTCGATCTCCAGCGGCAGGTGGTTAGCGTGCTGCAAGAGGTAGGCCAACCGATGTCATTGAAAGATTTGGCCGTCAAAGTAGGTGCACCCGAACGGATTGAAACGATCTATAAGATCGTGCGCCACCTCAGTGCCAATCAGCGAGGGGTAACGATTAGCGGCAATCCTAGCAAACCTGGGGAGTTGGCGATCGCTATTGCTCGGTAGCATCAAGCTGGAGAGGTAGGGGGTAGGGGAGATAGGGAGGATAGGGAAGATGGGGGAGATGAGGGAGATGGGGGAGCTTCTGCGACTTCCCCACCTTCCCCATCTGTTCCAATTCCTAAATAGCCTGGGTAATCTTGTGGGTGAAGCGATCGCGGATTGGTGCATTCCCCCGACTCAACCATGACAAAACACATTCTGCTGTATACCGATGATCCCGGTGTGGGTGGCGTCGCGCAATATAACCACTCGATTGTGCTGGGATTGAAGCAGCGGGGATATCGGGTGACGCTAGTGCAGAGCCGCACGACGAATCCGCTGTTAGAGCAGCAAATTCAGCTTGGAATTGAGCATGAATGGCTCGACTTCGATACACAGAAAGACTTTGACCGCACGTTTCACAATCTGACCGATCCGCAGGACATCTTTGACCGCACTCGACCTGACCTGATTTTGTTCAGCGATGGTTGCCCTACGTCTAACTTCGCCGCTAAGCAGGTAGCACTTCAGCTCGGCATTCCTTACCTAGTAGTGATTGGATTTGCGGCTCCGTATCTGGCAGAGCGATTTGCTTTTTGTCTGGATGCTGTCGCTGATCAACATCGGCAGGCTAAAGCCGTGATCGCCGTCTCGCAAGAAAACCTGGAGGTACTGCATCAGCGATTTCGGCTATCAAGCGATCGCGGAGAGGTGATTCATTACGGGCGACCTGAACTGTACTTTGCGCCACCCAAACCGGAAGTGCGCGATCGCCTCCGGTCAGAACTGGGCATTCCAGAAGACGGTATTCTTTGCTTTACCGCTGCCCGTTTAGAAGGAATCAAGGGTTATCAATATCAGTTGGATGCTATTGTGCAGCTCAAACAAACGGTGATTTGGCCCAAGCTTTATTTCGTCTGGGCTGGTGAGGGGCCACTTCGCGATCAAATCCGTGCTGCGATTCAAGACCTGAAAGCGGCAAACCAGATCAAGCTCCTGGGCCATCGGTGGGATGTTGCAGATTGGTACGATGCTGCCGACATCTTTGTTTTTCCATCCGAGATGGAAGGAATGCCGTTAGCCGTGATGGAGGCTATGGCAAAAGGACTTCCTGTAGCAGCTTCAGCAGTGAGCGGCATTCCAGAAGAGTTAGGGAATACCGGAAAGCTATTGCCTGATCCCAATACTGATCCGCATGGGACAATCCGAGAGTTGGTGGCGACAATTCAGGCATGGGGCATTGATCCCGGCTTACGAGCGGCGATCGGGCAAGCGTGTCAACAGCGCGCCAGAACGCTATTTACAGAACAGCGAATGGTTGAGGAAACACTCATGGTGGTTGAACGTGCTCTACTGCCCGATGGCGATTATGTTTCACCGGGATTGGCGATCGCTCAACCCGATGCCGCTTTCCCAAACATGGTCATTGGCGATCCCCAGACCTGCCCCTGGATTTACCTGCGGCGCAACATTCCACACAATTGGTACGTAGACCGTCGGCAACCAATTGTCGGATTCCTCAGCCGAGATGAAGCTCATATTCTTTACAACACAGCACTGCAATTTAAGGGCAAGCGAGCCTTAGAGATTGGCTGCTGGCTGGGCTGGTCGGCCTGTCATTTGGCATTAGCGGGGGTTGAACTGGATGTGGTTGATCCCTTACTCGCTAAGCCGGAGTTCTATCAAAGCGTCAGTGAATCCCTGAACCTGGCAGGAGTACTAAACTCGGTTAATTTAGTGTCAGGCTACAGCCCTCAAGCCGTTCAAGACCTCTCCGCTCAACACCAACGCAAGTGGTCGCTCATCTTCATTGATGGTAACCACGATACACCAGGGCCGTTGGAAGATGCGATCGCCTGTGAGCAGCTAGCCGAACCCGATGCCCTGATTGTGTTTCACGATCTGGCCTCACCCGAAGTGACGGAAGGATTAGATTACCTGAAACAGCGAGGCTGGAATACGCTCGTCTATCAAACGATGCAAATCATGGGCGTAGCATGGCGTGGCAACGTACAACCTGTTCACCATCAGCCCGATCCCCGAATAGCGTGGGAACTGCCAGAACACTTGCAGCACTACACCATTAGCGGCATCACAGATAAATCTTCCCCTCAGAGACTAGCGATGGAGCCGCAACCAACTGAAGCGGGTTCGATCATCGATCGGTGGCTAGAAGCAGTTCAACAGTTGCCTCCTCTGACCGTTCGACCGCTTTCGCCAAATCTCAATCAGCAACAGCTTGTGACCCTGCTGGAACAGGGAAAGACGGCTTATCGCGTTGGGGATGTTGAGCAAGCTAAAACGGCATTGACGCAAACGCTGTCGCTCAATCCTGGTTCAGCGATCGCCCATCATCTCCTCAGCGCTCTGTATTGGCAACAGGGAAATCTGACCCAAAGTTTGCAGCATCACGCCTGGGCACAGTCTGGGAATTTCATTGCCGATTCGATGCAGGGTGAAGAATTTCAGGCATGGATAGCCGCGATCGCACCCTACACCTTACTGAGTCAGGAACGGTTGTTCTCACTTTACTCTTTAGCCAAGCAAATCTGCCTGGATGACATTCCCGGCAATTTTGTGGAATGTGGTGCCTATAAAGGAGGTTCCACAGCTCTACTAGCCGCCGTTGTGCAGCGCTACAGTCTCCGGACTCGCCTGGTCTACTCGTTTGACACCTTTGAGGGGATGCCCGATCCGACGGACGCCGATCGCTTCCAGGGCATTCCAGCCAACGAAACTCCCTGGGGAGCAGGCACTTTAAAGGCTCCTCTAACCGAAAATTTGCAGGTGATCTGTCAGACTTTGAGAGTTAGTGAACTGGTACGCCCCGTCCCTGGATTATTTGCTCAGACGCTTCCTAAAACCAAAGATGCGATCGGTGATATCGCTTTTCTTCATGCCGATGGCGATTGGTATGAGTCCACAGTAGACATCTTTACCAATCTTTACGATCGCGTCGTTCCAGAGGGATTTATTCAAATCGATGACTATGGGCATTGGGAAGGCTGCCGCAAAGCCATTCACGAATTTGAACGACAGCAGCATGAATCGTTTGCTCTGCGCGTCATCGACATGACCGGGGTATGGTTTCGCAAGCGCGACCCTGCCGAACCCAATTGCAACTACTGGCGGCATCTCTGGCACTGGGCACAACTGGCCGAGAAAATGGGCGATCGCACACTTGCTCAAACCGCAGCCCATGCCGTTCTGCAAATTGTGCCGAAGCTGGTCGCTGCCGAAGAGATGTTAGAACGGTTGACCAGCGATCAATCCCCGCAAGTCACACCAGACCTGCCACTCAGACCCATCAACCTGATTGTGTTTCCCGATTGGCAGCAGTCCGAAGAAGTCATCTTCACGGATTTTGTCGAACTGTTGAGGCCGCTTCTCCCCCACTGGGATCGCCATCAAATCACCCTCCTGTTCGATATCACCGGAACCAATGCAGAACAGGCCGACATGGCCCTTTCCGATGCCATCATGCATTTGCTGACCGAAGACAATCTGGAGGTCAGCGAAGAAGGGCCAACGATTTCAGCCATTAACGCTTTAACTCCACCCGAATGGCAAACCCTGTTGCCCCACCTCACCGCTCGGATCGTGCTGGCGCATGAAAACCAGGAGGCGATCGCCCAATCTGGAACGGGGCAAATTCCCGCTCTTTTGCCAGACGAATTAGCAACAACGGAATGGGGATAATCTTTTGCACAACCTAGCAGAATGTGCACGACATGCATACTACAATTCGTAGTACAATAATGACATTCTGGTTGCTAACTTAGAGGAAGTGGCGGTTAAACCCGCAGCTACCCAAACAAAATCGGCCTTCGCCGATTAATATAGCTGCCGTCAATGAGATTAGGACGGGGGACAGGGTAAAACCCTTGGATGGGGCACAGCTTCCATACCTCCTTGAATTAAACGGGGTGCAGGGATGGAATTCCTGATTGGAGGCGTAGCCACACACACCCTTGGGGTTAGTTAGGACGGGGTGCAGGGGTGGAACCCCTGGCTGGGGGCGCAGCCCCCACAATTCCTTGGTTTTCGATGTCCTAACAATGAATACAGCTATAAAGAGCCGCAAAATCAATTCGTCAGGCTCAGTCTGCCAATGTCGTGACTACGGGTGCTTAAACTATGCTGAGTTCCGTTCTTCCGCTTCAACGTGAAGCAACAGCGCTAGTAGCTCATGATCTCTACAAGCAATATGGCGATCGCCCAGTTGTGCAAAACGTCAGCTTCACCCTCAATCCGGGCGAAGTTCTGGGGCTATTAGGGCCCAATGGAGCCGGTAAAACCACTATTGTTGGGATGCTGTATGGAGCTGTGGCTCCCAGCCGTGGGTTTGTGCAGCTAGGGCCAGTCCAAGTGCAGAGTGATGGCCGTCGTGCTCGTGCCCAAATGGGAATTGTGACTCAGGAAGACAACCTAGACCCTGACTTTACGGTGTTTGAAAACCTGATTCACTTTGCTCATCACTATCGAATTCTAGGTAAAGCCGCCCGACAGAGGGCAGGTGAAGTCCTGGCTCATGTTAATTTGCAAGATTACGCCCAGCGCGCGATTGATGAACTGTCGGGCGGCATGAAACGACGATTGGTGCTAGCTCGTGCGCTGCTGAACCGTCCCAAAATTGTGTTTTTGGATGAACCCACGACCGGACTCGATCCAGATGCCCGCCAAGATTTTTGGAAGCTGGTAATCGACCTCAAGCGAGAAGGCTGTGGCGTCTTGCTCACAACTCACTACATGGATGAGGCTCAGCGGTTGTGCGATCGCCTCATCCTGTTGCAACAAGGCCAGGTAATCGATGAAGGCACGCCTGACGAGTTGATTGAACGCACCGTTGGTCAAGAGATTGTCGAAGTAGAAGGCATTCCCGACAGCGATTTGCAAGTTCTTGCCACTCAAGCTGAAACCTGGTGCCGTCCCTTTGGCAGTGGCTATCTCATTGCTCTACCCGCCTCTAATCCTGAACCACTGTGGCATCAATTGACCGTTGCTCACCCGCTGCGACTGACGCGGCGGCAGGCCAACTTAGAGGATGTGTTCCTTCGTTTGACTGGGAGTTCTTTGGCATGAAAGGGCCTGCTGTTACCCCATGGGGTGTTTATTCTGTCTGGCATCGTCATGCCAAAGTTTACCAGCGCACCTGGTTGGTCAACTGTTTGCCTCCCGTGTCAGAACCGATTGTTTACTTAATCGCGTTTGGCTACGGGCTGACGCCCCTGATTGGCGAGATTACCTACCACGGTCAACCCGTGTCGTATCTGGAATTTATCGCGCCTGCCATGATTGCCGTCGGCGTGCTGTTCCAATCATTCTTTGAAGGAGCCTATAGCACCTTTATTCGCCTCAACTTCCAGAAAACCTGGCAGGGGTTGCTTACGGCTCCGCTCAGTTTCGCGGAAGTGTTTCTGGGAGACTGGCTCTGGGCGACCACAAAAGGCATGATCGCAGGTGGATTAACCGGATTAGTCGCGGTGATCTGGGGGCTTTACTCAGCGACAGATCTGCTGATTTCCTTGCCGTTCATGCTATTGGGAAGTTTGACGTTTGGGGCGATCGGGCTGTTTACGGCGGGCTGTGTCCGTCAAATTGATCAGGTGAATATTCCCATCTTTCTGTTTATCATCCCAATGTTCACCCTGTGCGGCACCTATTTCCCGCGTGAAACTCTACCTGCTGCTTTGAGAGCGATCGCCCTAGTGTTGCCACTCGCCTCGCTGATTGATTTACTGCGTTGGCCTCTAGGGCTGTCGCCCTGGTGGTGGCTTGGATTACTGTGGCTGGTGGTGTTGATGGTAGTGTTTGCTACCCTGGCCGTGCGGAAAATCTACCCCAAATTAATCCAGTAACCCCGAGCAACGAATGCGCAAGTAGTGTCCTGCGCGACGCGCAGACACTACTTGCGCCCGTGTGACTGGTATAGCTGTAGTCATGTCCGTTAGGACATCGAAAACCAAGAAGGGTATGGGGGATTCGCTCTCAGCCAGACGTTCCACCCCTGCACCCCCTCCTAACTCGAATGAATACAGCTATAATTCTAAGCCTCGTCCAGCTTTTCTAAAGAATCCGGTTTGTGAGCGGCTTTCTTGCCCGTTTTATCGCTCTTGACCAGATACTCAGGATTATCCTCTGACGCCGCTACATGGTGTCCTTGAATGTCAGTAGGTTCGGTGAGTTTTCGCTCTACCGTTCCCTCAACTTCTTTTTGAGAGTAGTTCCACTTAACGTGGTCTCCTTTCTTAAATTTGTCAGCCATGATTATTTCCGGTTTCTTAGGGTCTATCTCAACTTAGAAACATCTGGCTGGCATCTCCTCCGTCTTTTGGTCAGCAATTCTCAGTTTGAAACCGAGATCGCAGGTTGGGTGCGCTCAAATCAAAATTGTTAGCTGTGCAGGCTCACCCAGGTAAGCTTGCACAGCCAACGATTTGCATAAATCGCTATCTTTTAGGGGCGATCGCTAGCGTCCTAAACTCACGCGACCTTAAAATTCGTCATCACCACCAAAACTACCTCCAGCACCTTCCTGGTCACGTTTAGATCCCAACAGTTCTAAATGATCTACTCGAATGACAGGCTTGGTGCGGCTAGCGCCAGTACTACGATCTTGCCAGTGTTCAAACTTCAAGACCCCACTGATCCCAATTAGACTCCCCTTCCGGACATAATTGGCCGCAATTTCAGCCGTTCTGCCCCAAATCTCTAAATTGAACCAATCCGGTTCATCATTGTTGCGGCTGCGCCGATTGACAGCCAGTGTCAGGTTGCAAACAACACTTCCAGACTCAAAATATTTAACTTCAGGGTCTCGGCCAGCTCGCCCTACCAAAGTCACTAAGTTTAACCCCATATCACTCCAGGCAAAAATCTTTCAAGGGTGCCGTAGTTTAGTCAGCAACTCTCATTGTGCAATCGGTGGCAGTATAAACCCGCCTGCGGCGAGCTTATACTGCCACCGATTACGGTTTTCGCTCGCCCATTGGGTTGGCAAAAACCGTAATCGGTTTCAAAACGAGAATTACCGCAGTTAGTACATCAGTACTCTAATACTAATTCTAAGCGATAGACATTAGAATTTACGCTGAACTGACAACTCCTGTTTCACTCTACAGCTTCACAAGAAGTTCATTGTCAACCTTGCACAATTCATAGAAGATATTTATAACGTTTCCTGGCAAATACAGCGCTTCTTTTTAGTTAGCAGACCTGGTCTAAGGAAGCCTGCTTCAGAGCATCTGCTGTTTTGCGTAGATGTTTGGCCAGAGTGTAATTCAAACCCCGTCAACTATTAGATGAGACAATTGGTTAGAATATTGGCTAAACACCGTTCAGGATGCAGAGGTTCCTAAAAACGTAATTGATTTATACGGGCATAACCAAGGACCTCTAAGGATGTAAGATACACAGCCGAACAAGGAACTGGATTAAATCATTTTCGTCCTGATTTACACTCTTACTCCTAGAACGATTTTCTTAGAGTATTTAAGTCAGATGAGAGTGAGTTTTATCAGATTACCTGACTAGACTCTAGACAAAAAACGTAATAAAATCCACATCGACCACGTTTCGGTCGAGTGTCACTGTTGAAGCATGGCAATTGATTTTGGGGGCTTAGAAGGCTAGTGGGTTTCTTTAGTCGCTTCTCATTCTCGCGTGATATGGGTATCGATTTAGGTACTGCCAACACGCTCGTATATGTATCTGGTAAGGGCATCGTTCTTCAGGAACCTTCCGTGGTCGCAATGGATCAGGAGGATAAAGTTCCACTGGCAGTTGGAGAAGATGCCAAGAAAATGCTAGGACGGACTCCTGGCAACGTGGTAGCCTTGCGTCCTCTTAGAGATGGTGTTATTGCCGACTTTGATACGGCTGAACTGATGCTGAAGCACTTCATTCGGCGAGTTCACGAAGGCCGTACTCTGGTTTCACCTCGAATCGTCATTGGCATTCCCAGTGGTGTAACGGGCGTTGAGCGACGCGCAGTAATGGAAGCGGCATCTCAAGCGGGCGCACGTGATGTCTACCTGATTGATGAACCCGTAGCAGCAGCGATCGGAGCCGGACTGCCTGTCGCAGAGCCGACCGGAAACATGATCATTGACATTGGTGGCGGTACCACAGAAGTGGCGGTGCTCAGCCTTCAAGGGACTGTATTGAGTGAATCGGTGCGCGTTGCAGGCGACGAGCTGAGCGAAGCCATCACGCAATACATGAAGAAGGTCCACAACCTGGTGATTGGGGAACGGACAGCTGAGGAAATCAAAATCCTCATCGGATCTGCCTATCCCATGGATGAAGATGATGACATCATCATGGATGTCCGTGGCTTACACCTCCTCTCTGGTCTACCTCGCACCGTGACCGTCAAGGCTCCCGAAATTCGGGAAGCAATGGCTGAACCGCTCTCTGTCATCATTGAAGCCGTTAAGCGTACTTTAGAACGGACTCCTCCCGAACTGGCAGCAGACATCATCGATCGCGGCATTATGCTTGCAGGAGGTGGCGCGCTGCTGAAAGGACTGGATACCCTGATCAGCCATGAAACTGGAATCGTGGTACATGTGGCAGCCGATCCGCTAAGTTGTGTTGTTTTGGGCACAGGTCGAGTGCTGGAAAACTTCAAGCAACTCGAACGCGTCTTTAGCGGTCGCTCGCGCAACATGTAATCTAACGAAATTGAATGTTCACATTACGTCGCTGGTGGAATCGGCACGCAGTCAGGGCTGGCCTCATCTGCCTGGCTCTTGGAACGGCTTGGACTATACGACAGACTCAAGGTACCGCTATTTTTGAGGTCTATCAGTGGGTCTCTCGACCTTTTCAGGGAGGCCCACCAAGGGAAGCTGTCCAGGAGAATGCTCGAATTGAGGAACTTCAGCAGCGGTTGGTAGAGCTAGAGAGCCAGAATCAGCAGCTTAAAGGACTTTTGGGCTATGTGTCTAGCCGTCCAGATAAGGGAGTCACTGCGCCAATCATTGGGCGTAGTGCCGACCACTGGTGGCAGCAGATTGTTCTGGGTCGGGGCAGTCGAGATGGCATTAAGGTCGGTTCCATCGTATCTGGAACAGGCGGCGTCGTGGGGCGGGTGGTTCAAGTCGGCCCCAGTACTAGCCGCGTCTTACTGATTAGCGACCCTAGCAGCCAGGTTGGGGTGACGATCGCCCGTTCTCGCTTTATGGGATACATGCGAGGACAGGCTGAAAGTCGGGCTGTCATGGAGTTTTTTGATAAAGTACCCGATGTCCGACCGGGGGATGTGGTAACAACGTCATCCTTTAGTCGGCTCTTTCCGGCAGGCTTACCCATTGGGCGAGTGGAGTCGGTGAACTTAAGCAAAAGCCCTGCTCCTGAGGCGATTATTGAACTCTCTGCCCCCATCAGCTATTTGGAATGGGTCATTGTCTACCCTAATCCCAAAGGTGATGCCGCAGAAGATGTTCCAAATGGTTCCGCCAATACTGCACCTTAGGGTTAGGGAGGTCATACTCCATTGGCTCAAATCAAGAGTAGCGCAGTGAATAATTTTCTACAGCCCAATCCCTACAATAAGCGGATGTTGAACTGGGGAGTAACCGTTGTTTCGGTATTACTCTGTCTGTTTATCTTGCCGACTCGGTTTCCAGGAATGGAGCTTTTAGGGGTTGGGCCTAACTGGTTGCTTATCTGGGTTGTGGCCTGGAGCGTTAAACGAACGGCATGGCAGGGGGCGATCGCAGGTTTAATTCTGGGTTTGATTCAAGACGGCATGACCGCTCCTGATCCAACTCATGCGTTAAGCCTTGCCATCATCGGTTTTTTAACGGCCAGCATTCAAAAGCAGCGCTATATCCAGGAAGATTTTATTTCTATTGCACTGATTGTGTTTGGTATGGCAGTTCTGGCCGAAACCATCACAGCCGTTCAATTTAGCATCCTGGGCTTCGGGGAAAACCCATCTGAAGCGCATCGCACGCTATCTGAAATCTGGTTCTATCATCAGCGCATTGCCTTAAGCTCAGCGATTTTGAGCAGCTTGTGGGCACCCGTTGTCTACTATCCTCTCAATCGCTGGTGGGAGCATATTGACGCTATTGAACAACCCCAGCCTTGAAATTCACGAAAGGGGGCGGGTGGCTAAGCCACCCGCCCCCT
>DATNPS010000298.1:0-2627 GCA_036703095.1 Crinalium sp.
CTTAAATTTCCCGTTTCAGGTTGAAACATGAGAAGCTGGCCGATCGATTTCAAGGTCGGCGTAAAGGTTGCCGTTGATGCTTTGCCAGAACCATCGGACTCTAAATCGGATATCGGAGGCTGCGACTGAAACTGAAGCTTAAGCTGATGACCAGCTAGTTGTACCTGCACCTGAATGTGGCTCTTGGGCGGCAGACTGTGAGTAATGCGATCGATCAGACCCGTCAGCATTTGCTCCAACATCGTCGGATCGGCCACCACCATCGGCAATTTTTGCGGCAGAATGACATCCAGACTGAGGCATCGCTGGCTGGCCTGTTCTTTCCATCGTGGTACGTTCTGCTGGAAGACATCCGCCAACGAAATAGCCGCTAGAGGCGTTATGGGATGCTTGACTGGCGTTGTTTCTAACTCAACTGCCCGGAAAATCAGGCTAAAACGATCGATTTGTTCTGTACATTCCTTATCAATAATTTCCAGCCGTTTAATTACGTCCGGGTTGAGGTCTTTGCGCTTCAACAGCAGACGGGTCAACGTGCGAATGGTCGTCAACGGGGTACGAACCTCATGGGCGATCGCCTGCAACAGTTCGGTATCTGGACTGCTTGTAGCCTGCGTCAGTTTTTCTAGCGATCGATGGTCTCGCTGTCCCAATTTCTTGGTGCGCTGTTTTCCTTTCCGATCCGCAACGGCGTCTTGCCAGACGGGCGATTCAACCACATCCTCTACCCCAAGGTTAGAAGGATTAGAGGCGATCGGAATCCAGGCATCCGAGGCCAATGAGACCGTCGTAGCGTGTCGCCGTCGGTGGCTCACCTCATCTCGCTCCTCATCCCAATCGGACGGGTCAGGCATGTGAGCCAGCATCAATCGACTGAACTGCATTACCGTTTGATAGTCGGGAATGACCGGAGCAAATTGCTCCACCAGCATGTCCAATTCGCCCAAAAACTGAGGGCTAGTCATCATCAGCCGCGATCGCAGCGATCGCCAGGCATGTTGAATCACCTCTGGATCAAACGAAAATAAGAAAGACGGTTCGCCATGTTTCCCTTCACCCAAGGTCATGACCAGCCCAAATTCTGGTGTCAGCACTAAACAAAATTGCTCTGCGGCCAGTGGATCGTTCGGCAGCAGCGGCAGGGTAGACATCGCTAAATGAGTGGCTATGGCCTGTTCCTGAGCCGCTGGCAATAGTTGAAACGGCAGCCAGGTGCAGCTCAGCGGATCGGCTGTAAATGTCCATGTCGAAATATGAGAAACCAGGTCGGGGTGATCGAGCACAGGCGATGGCCCCGATAACACCACCCCTCTCACGATTGGAGAACCGTCTGACGGAATCGGTTCCCCCTCTGGATAATCTTGTAAGAGCGCATTAAGAGCGGCGATCGCCCCAGACCATTCCCGCTCTGCTTTTACCCGCTGCTGAGCTGGAAAACCGGGTCGTCTGCCCTGAATCGGTTCACCCAGGGAAATAACTTCACTCAGGGTTGGCAAATACCACTTATACACCTGGAAAATCCCCTCGACGGCTTTATCATGCCACGCAACTTCCCATAGGGGCAATAGACTCTCGTTACTGTGGCTTCTGATATGACGATATCGATATTTATAAAGAAATGAATAGCCATAAAACCGAACCTTATAGTCGCAATTACCCAAGCAATCTTATAATTAGGCCCAAATTTAACCTAAATTCGATAGCCCAACGTTAGTGTGCACGTCGCGCACACAAAATTGGGCATTTGGGAGAGCTGAACGACGCCCAACTCTTCCAAATGCCCGTTTATCAAATTCACGTTTGATTAAGACATTAATACCAAAGGGGGGTACAGCAGCTTAACCTTACCAGTCAGGAATTTCACCTTGCCCCCTCCTCATCCAGATTGTTATGGCTAGACAGCAGGTTTAGCCGATTAACCAAACCAGGTCGAAGGCGCAAAACTCGCATCTGTTTCTTCAGGGATATGATGATCAACCCAATCAGAATCTTCTTGAAGAATATGTTCAATCCCCTGACGAATAATCGTCTCTATGTGCATATCTTCTTCTGTGGAACAATATAGGTTTTTCAAATCAACTTCAGCCGTTCCTAAATCATCTATCACGGTGTAATGACAGGGAATTCGACTTAACACATAGGAGACCAATTTTTGCCGTAGATCTGGTATAGAAAATGCTTGTTGATAAGGATGAGATGGATAGGTTTCCAAGATGGTTTCAATCTTATCAAGCACGATGGAAAGGGCTAAATTGACGATTGTTTTAGACATTTTTAACTCCGATCTATTATTGAGGGGACTATAAATATGTCACTTTGAGCAACAGAAAATAGCTTTAAGAAGCGCTTGAGCACTTCAATTCTGTCAGCAAAAGCATATTGAATTATAGTCGCAAGAAATTCTCTGAAAGCCCAATATTAATCTCAACTCAAAACTATATTATCCTTCCAGTTTATGTTAGTCAGTTCTGAAGGAAAGGCTTAAAAGAAAAATGAGGAGAATGAAATTGAAGTAGTCGTATACAACCGATACTCACACGAGTATTACTACAAATAATTATGACTCTTTGATTGGAGACGGCATCAAAAGTATTCAAAAGTTTACTAAGTAAGTAGCCCTAATTAAA
>DATNPS010000313.1:0-6781 GCA_036703095.1 Crinalium sp.
AGCCTTCGAGCGCAATATTTCGCAATTTCTAGGTTGGAATGATGCTCTGACTGAAAAGAGCAATTCAGCCTTTGAATGGATTAAAGATATTTCTGTTTTAGGCGATCGTAGCAAGGAAGACGATAATAATAAGAAAAATAATTGGCAAGCTGGAACAGATTTTGAGATTATCGTCCGCAAAGGTTTAGAATTTTTAGGCTTTAAAGTTGAAGAAGCTTATAGAGGCGGAGCAGGAGGCTTAGATTTATTTTGTTCTGAACCTTACCCGCTAGTTGGCGAGTGTAAAGCAGGCAAGAAAATTCCCAGCGATACTACTGAAGAACTCGTTAAATTAGGTGGAATGCATTTAGATGCTGATCGGTTCTTGTCATCCGCTAAATTAATCATTGGCCCTGGAGAACCGAATCCAGATGTTTTAAAGGCGGCTAGTAAATGGCGAGTTAGTATTATTAAACCTATGACGTTGCAAAAATTGGTAGAGTTTCATGCAAAATATCCAGGTTCAATAAACTTGGTAGCTTTAAAGAAATATCTAGAACCTGGGAAAATCGATCACAAAATTGAGGAATATATCGAAGAAGTTTCCAAAGAGATTCAGTTGCGATCGCACATTATTCAGCTAGTTAAGAAACATTTGAAAAATACTGGAGATGATGGCGTAGGAATCGATACTCTTCACGGAGCATACGTTTATTCTGAGCCACCTAAACCATTGAAACGTGAGGAATTAAGAGATATCTTGATCGAGCTTTCTTCTCCATTAGTGGGTCATCTTGGCCGTTACAAGGATAGTGATGGAAGAAATCAGTTCTATTTCCTGCGTGACCTGACGATCGATTAAGACAACCTTGGGTCGATGAGATAGATGGTGGGGCGATCGCGTTTGGTGTGAAGAGAGGGGCGATCGCTGCTCACTTATAAATATCTCCACGAGGGACGATATATTTCCAATCACTCAAGCGTCTATCCCAATAACTTCAATTTCAATTCTTCCGATGAAATACCAGTATCGTGGCCAGCTTGGTAAGCTTGCCAAGCGACTTCACTTTCGGCCAGTTCTTCAATTGGTATCGTTTCATCGCTCTCTTCAACCTCAACAGCAACATGGAGTTTGCTGCTTAGTGCTTCCAATAACTGAAGTTGTTCATCTAGAGTAAGGCGCTCAGCTAACCTTAAAACCTCTTCATAGGTAGGCATCGGCTTGTACCTAAAACGCTTGGGTCATAGATTTAGTATAGAACTGATTTCTCTATAGCTGGAAGGTTAGAGTAGTGGTGATGGGGCGATCGCTAATCAAACCAAATGGTTTGCTCAACATAGTTCCAAATGTCTTGAATTTCGGGAAATTGAATTGCACTCATTGCATGAGAACCCATTTGTTCCAGAAGCAATGCAAGATTCGCGCGAATGGTTGCCGTTTGAGGATGATTCGTTCCTAATATGATTTGACTGAGTGCCAATGCTGCCATATACAGCGGTTTTGACCATCTGTACTCTCTCTGCCGATAATAAAAATAGGCCAGATTATTTAAAGTCAGGGCTACATCTGGATGAGAAACTCCCAATCGCTCCTTGCGCAACAATAGCAACTTCTTCAGCAACCATTCCACATCGGCATAGCGCTCCTGTTCACCATACAGCGCTACCAACCCATCCAAACAACTAAAAACACACGGATGCGACTCTCCCAATTGCGCCTTCCGCCGATCCACCGTTTCCCATAACAGTGATTCCGCATCCTCATAGCGCCCCTGCTGACTATATAGCGCCACCACATTATTCAGACTACGCATCACATTCGGGTGTGTTTCTCCCAATAGCTGACGATTCAGTTGCAACGCCTGTAAACAAAACAACTCCGCATCGTCATAGCGCCGCAATTTTGCATATACACCCGACAAATTATTCAGGCTGCTGGCTACTGCCAGATGGGCATCTCCAAACAATCGTTTGTTTAGCTCCAACGCTTTCACATACAGCCATTCGGCCTCCTCGTATCGCTCCCACTCCACATACAATTCTGCTAACTGATTCATACAAGATGCGATCGCCGCATGGTCTTGGCCAAACACCTGTTCATTCAGATGCAACGCTTTAACATAAAACAGTTCTGCATCCTCATAGCGATGCTGAATGCGATAAAACTCAGCCAGTTTGATTAGATTCAGCACCACATCCGGATGCAATTCACCCAATTGGGTCTGAGTTGCCGTCAACCCTTTCTGATACCAAACTTCTGCTAACTCATACAGTCCTTGCCCCTGGTAAAACTGAGCGATGCCAATGAAGTCCCACCCGAAATCCTCATCGCTTACGCTATCGGTCATCTCCCGCACCATCAGTTCCAGATTTAGATGCCAATTGTGATAGCAAAGTTCCGAGAGAATGGAATCCCTTTAGACTAATGCTTGCAGCAATGCTTGCAGTTTTAACCGCACCTCTGCCATTTCCCGCTCCGGTTCCGATCCGGCTACAATGCCCGCCCCTGCATACAGCCGCGCATGATGCCCATCCATAAACGCCGATCGAATTCCTACAATAAACTCGGCATTTCCCTGAGCATCTACCCATCCCAGCGGCCCCGCATACAGCGATCGCTCAAACGGCTCCAACCGTCGAATCAGATGACAGGCCATATCTCTCGGCATTCCCGCCACCGCAGGCGTGGGATGCAGCTCTGCCAGGATATCCAGCGGATGCAAATGGTTCGGCAAATCTGCCCGAATGGGAGTATGCAGATGTTGAATATTCGAGAGTTGTAACAACCTTGGCGCAGAAGCAAACTGTGGCTGAATTCCCAATTGCCGCAGCGTTTGCGTTAGAAATTCAACCACCACATGATGTTCATGACGCTCCTTCTTGCTGTTAATTAATCCCTCTGCTAACTCACCATCCTCATGCGTCGTTTTACCTCTGGGAGCCGACCCAGCCAGCGCATCGGTAATGAGAGTGCGATCGCGAATGCTGATCAACCGTTCAGGGCTGGCTCCAATAAAGCTCTGACCCTTGCCATTGCTGATCGAAAACACATAACAATCGGGATGCAGTTGCCGCAAATTGTAAAGCGATCGCGCCCACTGAAATGGAAACCGAGCCGTCACATCGATCGCATGAGCCAGCACAATTTTGTTAATGCGATGGGTGTGAATCGGTTTTAGCGCTGCAATCACCGTGGCCATAAAGCGATCGGTGTCTGTGATATCCCACTGGTTGAGCCGATGCCGCATCTCATCCGGCAGATGAAACACCCCATACCTCGCCAATCGGATCGCCTGAAACTGTTCCCAGATCGTTTCTGTCAAGTGTTCAAGATTCAATCTTGGATGAATCACCCAATTTGTCGTCACCTGACACTCATCCCGTCGCCGCAGGATTTGCCATTGCGGTAAGAACACCGTCGTCGCCGGAAACAAAGACTGAGACGCTGAAACCTGATCAAAAAACGTAAAGCCACAAAAAAAGCGAGGCGGCACAACGGGTAAATCATGCGCCGCTGTTGAAATGAAATGATCTAGATGCGATTGAATAAACTGTCGGGTTTTTTCAAACCGTCTGCTGCCATCTACCTCTAGCGACAGTGCATTCCCGATCGCCGCAACCTTTTCACCAGACAGACTTTGCTCAAAATAAAAGTGGAATTGATTCGGCTGAACCACCTCATGTAACACCGCAAGTGGATCAACCGGATCAATCTCTACCGAAATGCTGGCAATTTGGGGATGTTGTTTTTCAAGCGATCGCTGCTGACATTCAAACAAAAATTGATAAAGATGTTTGCGATCTTGAAAGAGGCAGGCATAGCGAGGTGCAACTGGCATGGAAGCGAAGATGTCAATTTTTTCCGAAACCAGATTTTATGAATGTCAAGAAACGATTTGGGTGCGCAGATAACGGATATACCTTACCCCCCATCCACATTGCAACAGTTTATGTGATGTGCACAACAAATCTAAACAAATCAAATTCTTGATCTGTTTATCCCAAATCAAGCTCCAGCCTTCATTAAATCCCGATTATTAACTATCAATACAGGTAACACACTTCCGCGCCTCTTGGGGAATTGGGTGCTGGGTGTCAGCAATTCTCATTATGCAAGTCGGTTGCCGTGCAAACTCGCCTGCGGCGAGCTTGCACGGCAACCGACTGCGGCAAATCCGCAGTCGGTTTCAAAATGAGAATTGCTGGCTGGGTGTTGGGTGTTGGGTGCTGGGTGTTGAGTGTTGGGCAAGGAGAGATGGGGAAGATGGGGAAGGTGGGGAGGATGGGGAGGATGGGGAAGGTTTATCTTACCTTCTTCCTCAACACCCAACACCCAGCACTGCCTGTCTCACAATTTCTCTAAAAATCTGCCTTAACCAAACAAGCGATCGCTCGAAAAGTCCATTTTCCCGATAGGGTAGAAAGGCAGTTTGTTGCTCTGTGCTCAAGTGCTAGTTGGTTTATGACCCTCTATCCTAAGCTTGACCGTCGCCCTGCTCTGTGGTTTTGGGGTGGCTTAACGGTTATCTTTCTGGCATCTATCGCCCTTCGATTTTGGGGCCTCAGCCGTATTAATGCGCTGGTATTCGATGAGATCTATTACGCCAAATTTGCTGTCGCGTTTTTGCAAGGAAAGCAAGATTTCGGCGGCCATCCGCCCCTCAGCACCTATATCATCGCAGCGGGAATTTGGATTTCTCAGCACCTCTCGTGGGGAGATCCGGTCAACACCAACGACCTGACCGGAATGACCTTGAGAACATTTAGCTACCGCTGGCTGAATGCGCTAACAGGGTCATTTCTGCCGCTGATCATGGCGGCGATCGCCTATCAACTCACGCATCGCCGCCGCTACGCCTTACTGGCAGGACTCTTTGCAGCGGTGGATGGCCTGACCCTGGTGGAATCGCGATATGCCTTAAACAACGTGTATCTGCTGACGTTTGGGCTATTGGGGCAACTGTGCGTATTGCTGGCGTTGAATGCGTCTCCGAAAGCGCGCTGGGGCTGGTTGGCGATCGCCGGAGTTGGCTTTGGGGCATCCTTTGCGATTAAGTGGAATGGACTTGGCTTTTTGCTGGGAGCCTATCTCATCTGGTTTCTGGCCTGGATTATTCGAAGCGTTCAAAAAATTCGACCGTCTGATTCACCGCCCCGGCGATCGACCTCTGAGCGGTATCGCAGTCCGCTAGAAAAGCTGATTCAACTGCATCCGGGACATATCCTGTTTGGGTTTGCCGTCATTCCGGCGCTCACGTATTACCTGTGCTGGATTCCCTATATGCAGCTTGATCCCAGCACCAGCTTTTTAGGATGGCAGGCCAAAATTATCGACTATCACGAGCGAGTCGGCGGGATGGATGTCCATCCCTACTGCTCACCCTGGTATACCTGGCCGTTTATGGTGCGTCCCGTTGCCTATTTCTACAAAACGGCGGCCAGCTTGAATGAACCCATTCCTGTCGGTGAGGCTACCCTGCCCCAAACCGCCGCTAAAGTGATTTATGACGTTCACGCGATGGGAAATCCGTTTCTCTGGTGGTTTTCCACGGCAGCTATGCTGCTGCTGATTGGCGTGTTGGCCTATCAGGGATGGACTTGGCTGACCGTGAAGCGGCAGAATAGCAGTGCGGCGAAACGACCATTAACCCCTCATTCCAGCCTCTACACCTGGGCCGCTCTTTATCTGATTGTGAACTGGGTTGCCAACCTGCTGCCCTGGCTGGAAGTGAGCCGCTGTACCTTCCTGTATCACTACATGGCTTCTGCAATGTTTGCCATGATGGCGATCGCGCTGATTGTCGATCGATGGCTGCAAAGCCCTCAAGAATGGCGTAGGGGCGCAGGGGTCACTATTGTTTTCATCATTGTGGCCGCGTTTGTCTTCTGGCTACCGCTGTACCTGGCGTTGCCGCTCGCGCCGGAAGCCTTCCGGTTGCGACAGTGGTTTCCAACGTGGATTTGACGCGCTGCATCATCATCGAAACATCAGAGGAGACGTGTCGATGGCGCGTCTCTACGGGCACATTACCGTCTGGTGAACGTGGCCCGATACACGGGTTCGCCCCGCTCCAGGGTTGATTTTTCTCGTTCTGTGGGCACGGGTAACGGATTTTCAGCTAGCCAGGGGGTTTCACCAACTTGAACAAAATCGGGATGGGCCAGGAAGCGATCGCACATCTCCACAGCTACAGGTTCAACGTCCGATTGCACAAAGACAAGACTGCCAGAGGTTAGGGCATTGGCGAGAAGATTGACCAGTTCGGGCTGTAACACTCGTCGCTTTTGATGACGTTTCTTAAACCAGGGATCGGGAAACTGAATTGTTACCCGACGCAAGATTCCAGGCTTTAAGGAGGTTAGAAAGGGTTCAAGCGAATTGTTGGCATTCCCAAACATGTAGTGCAGATTGGTTAATCCTGCCTCTTCTTTCCAATGATTGGCCTGCACGACTAGCGGTTCGCGAATTTCGATTCCCAAAAAATTCCAATCGGGCTGCTGTTGAGCCATTTGCAGCAAAAAAATACCCCGTCCGCAGCCAATATCAAGATGCAGGGGTTGGTTTGGCTCAGCATACACCGTCTCCCACTCTGGAGGCTGCACAGGCTGCTGATACTTCCGACTGAGCGGATTCACATGCTGACGAACGCGAACAACAGCCAACCGTTTTCTCCTAATCACTTCATTGAGCACAACCCCCAATCATAGCGAGTTATGGCCGCGATCTTCACGCTAAGATAGTGCGTTTCAGCAATTCTCATTTTGAGTCAATTGCGGGTTTTGCGCGCCCGACGGGCGGGGA
>DATNPS010000318.1:0-7226 GCA_036703095.1 Crinalium sp.
GCCAAAACCGGGCTTTTAATGGTGCCGCGCGTCGCGCGGCACCATTAAAAGCCCGATCGTCGAATTCACGTTAATACAACTCAAGGGCATCTAATACTCCAATCGGCTGCTGGAAATATGGTTGCAATAATTTTGTACAGCGTGGGGTCATAAGCCTTTAGCTCCTCGTGTGTGTTGACGGAATTATGAATTCCGTTAGGAGGCGTGGCTTCTAGATTCGTATTGAAGTACGATTGAACTCCCTCTGCCCAATATTCCTCGATATTGTCGTCCGCATAAGTATTCGCCCACAAACCAGTTGCCCTTGCGTTGTCATAGGCAGCCTGTAAGGCAGTCACTATGCGTGGATTTGTAAATTCAAGCCCCATCGATTTAATTGTGTGAGCAAACTCGTGGACAAATATGCTCTCTCCCCGGTACACGTCGTTCGGATAACATAATAAGTTTTCCTCTGCCCCCGTCATGAGCGGGATGGAAGGTGTACCGCCTAATCCACGAGTACGGGTATTCCAATCTACACCTGGAAACTGGTTATTGAGATTTCGATACTCTGGCATATCCGTCGTAACTTGGTTAGCCCCGATAACTCCCACTCGAAGTTTGAGTTCCAGCATCTTTTGGCGAACGTCTGGAAGGGGAGCTAGCATATGAACGACGATGTAAGCAGCCTGCTGAATTGCTCGATCAGAAACACTGCCATCGCTTAGGATCGGAATGCCCAACGCAGAGCAGTATTTCTTGTAGAACGGATCGAGCCGCAGCTCAGCTGGCGGTGGAGTAATGACACACTCAAATACGGGTGTAGCCGTACCCGTGGAAGGGACGTTAGTGACTTCTGCACGACAGGCTATTAGTAGAAGAACTAACACACCCGCCAGCCATAGTGGTAAAGGCATTCTATGGGAAATCCCCCAAGTTTGAGTACGAAATGGCAATTTCATCAATTTCATTACATCTCCTCCCTCCCCTACTTTGATATTCCGGACTAGGGACAATACCTTCATTAGCAACTCATTGAAATGTCCTGATCGAGGTTTACGGCCAGCAGTGGTATCAGTCAGCATAATTTCTAGTTTGAATACCGCTGATTCTGTTTTGATATGCGTCAATGGAGTTCAAAACAGAATCGACGGAGTTCAAAACAGAATCGATGCATATCAAAACAGCATCGACGCATCCAAGAATAGAATCGACGGAGTTCAAAACAGAATCGATAGGGTAAAAAAATGAATCGACGGAGTTCAAAACAGAATCGATGCATATCAAAACAGAATCGATGCATATCAAAACAGCATTTCCTGCAATCAGTTTAGATCTGCTGAGCCTGCCGAATATCCTGAATTAACTGATCAATTCGAGCGATCGTTGTATTCCAGGAACAGACAAACCGTGCTCCTCCCAGGCCAATAAAGCTGTAGAACGTCCAGCCTTTCTGACGCAGCGCATGAGTCACCTGATCAGACAGGATGACGAACACCGCATTGGACTGACGGGGAAACATCAGCTCTACACCCTCCAGCCTCAGCAATTGCTGTTCTAAATACGCCGCACATTGGTTGGCGTGATGGGCATTGGTTAGCCATGCGCCCGTGTCGAGCAAGCCTACCCAGGGAGCCGCAATAAACCGCATTTTAGACGCCAGTTGTCCCGCCTGTTTACAGCGATAATCAAAATCTTCAGCCAGGGGTTTATTGAAAAATAAAATCGCTTCTCCATACGCCAACCCGTTCTTAGTACCGCTAAAGCACAGGACGTCTACTCCACGTTTCCAGGTCAACTCGGCAGGTGTTTTATTGGTAGCAGCAACCGCGTTGGCAAAGCGTGCCCCATCCATATGGGTTTTGAGACGGTATTGTTGAGCGATCGCATGAATCGCATCCAATTCCTCAATTGAGTACAGCGTGCCCAACTCAGTAGATTGCGTGACGCTAATTGCTTCCGGTTTGGGATAGTGAATATCCGATCGCTTGGTGACTAATGCGGCGATCGCATCAGGCGTAAGTTTGCCATTTTCTCCCCTGGCCAGCAGTAATTTAGACCCGTTGGATACAAATTCTGGCGCGCCACATTCATCAGTTTCAATATGCGCCAACTCATGACAAATCACGCTGTGATAAGACTGACATAGGGCTGCTAATGCCAGGGCATTAGCGGCTGTTCCATTAAATACAAAAAAAACTTCGCAATCTGTTTCAAATAAATCTCGAAAGCGATCGGATGCCAGCCGAGTCCAGTCATCGTTACCATAGGCAGCAGCACTACCATAATTGGCCTTTAGCATGTATTCCAGGGCTTCAGGACAGATTCCAGAATAGTTATCGCTGGCAAGTTGTTCGACCTGGCTTTCTACAGCCATTAGGTTTCTCATCATCGTTTTGTATGGGACTAAGAATCGCAAACAAATTAAAACCAAATTTTTAATTTTTGAAAGCGCGACAGAGCCATACATTCCAAAATTAAAAATTTGGTTTTAATTTATCCATAGATCTTAAGGATAGACTCCCTACTGCCTTCTGCCCTCTGCCTTTTGCCTTTCTTCAATATCCTACCGTTTTGCTTCTCTGAAAATGTGAGGCATTTTACCTGCACTGAAATCAAGAATATGAGAATATATCCAAGCTAAATTACGACAAATCGATCGCCGTACAGTCATCAGAAACAGGTACAGACCAATGATTTGTTGCTGTCTGTAATTTGCGATCGCCCGCTCCCATCTAAATCACCACACTGAACTCAATCAACATTGCAATTTGGTTGATTCAACTTCGTCTGTTAGTCAACACAGAGATGTTTCACGTTTGCAAATTGGCCAGCCCTAACGATTAAGAACGTGTACTTCCCCTCATCTTGAAGTCAAGGAGAGACATACATTCATGCAAGGTTTAAGAGCAAAAATTTCATCTTGGATGCATCGACGATTAACTCGTCGGGTTCTTCTGTTTTTTACAACCTACTGTTTAGTTCTAGTTACAACATTAGGAAGTTGCACAACCCAAACGGATGCCCCTAGTGCATCCCCACAGGCGTCTTCTAGTGCTCCTGCCAGCACCGAACAAAAAGTATTTCATGTGGTGAGATCAAAACAGCTCACGGCTCTGGCTGCCCTCGAAAAACGGGGTACGCTGGAAAAAGCATTAGAACCGTTAGGATTTACGGTTTCGTGGGATGAGTATCTGGCCGGGCCACAGCAACTTGAAGCCCTCAATGCTGGAAGCCTGGATCTCGCGTCTACCGCAGAATCACCTCCGATTTTTGCTCAAGCTGCTAATGCACCGCTAGTCTACTTAGCTGCCACTCCAATCAATGGCAAGTTGATTTCTCTTTTAGTTCCAAAAGATTCGACCGTTCAAAGCATTGCTGACCTAAAAGGCAAGCGAATTGCCTTTCAGAAAGCCTCAATTGGGCACTATCTAACGGTTAGAGCCTTAGAGAAAGCTGGCTTGAAATTAAGTGATGTTGAATCGGTTTATTTACCCCCCCCCGACGCCAATGCGGCCTTTGCTGAAGGTAAAGTAGATGGCTGGTTTGTATGGGAACCCTTTGTAACTCGCAACGTACAGAAAGGCGTAGGCCGTGTTTTGCTGGATGGCGGTAATGGGTTACGCGATACCACGAATTTCTACTCGACTCGACGTGAGTTTCTGGAACAGCATCCAGATGTGCTGAAAGTGTTCCTGGATGAGCTAGAAAAAACGGAACAATGGGCGAGTCAGAACCGGAAAGAAATCACAGAGCTTTTAGCTCCAGTCACCCAGCTTGATCCAACAACGCTCGAAACCATTTATGACAAAACAGAATGGGGGGTGAAACCTATCACAGAAGACATTGTCAACAAGCAACAAGCCGTTGCAGAGAAGTGGTTTAGCTTGCAGCTCATTCCTAAGCAGGTCAACGTTAGAGATGGATTTTTATCGCCAGATCAGTACGCTTCACTGCTACCCAAAGAGATTCTGAACAAGTAAGTTTGAAGTCTCGTACCATTTCTCTAAATTTGGCTACATCAATGCTTTGGTAGGGACGTTTTGCAAAACGTCCCTACCGTATCTGTATAAAATACGGACTGCGTTGATTACAGCGATGTCGCTAATTCTTGTAGGCGATCGCTCCCATTGCGAAAGACCGACCATCCATCACCCACTAAAACTGCCTCGATTGTGGGGAGTTTAGCCAGCTTGTGAACCGACGCTACAGCATCTCCCCGGTTTTGCAATTTAGCATCGGGTAATATCATCAAGCGTCCGGCCTGATGTGCCCGCACCAGATCCCCTGTGATTAAAGTGGTGTCCTCTAACACAAATGCCAGTTCACCAGGCGTTTTAGAACCGTGCAGGGCGATCGCCCTCAAACCTGGAACAACCTCATCCCCATCGTCCAGCCAGTGGATTTGCTCAGGATCTGTGACGCCAAGATCAGCTAATGGAAACGTTGTTTTTTCACCGACTGGAGCGGCGATCGTCGCCCCACTCCATTGAGCAATCTCTTGGGTAGCTCGAATGTGATCTGAATTGGTAATTACAATCCACGCTGCACCACCCAGAGATTTTAAGTGTGCTAAATCGTGGTCGGATAGGGGAACCGGATCAATCAAAACGTTTCCGTCTGGCCGAATCCAGGCTACACCATTGAAATCGACATTGCGTTCTGGATCAAATACAGCCCAACTATATAAATCAGGACGATGTAGAGATTTCATAGAGCTTTGAGATTTTAACGAATGGAATATGAACTTTATTAAAGCTCAATTTGGAACCAATACTTCTCAATTAATTTGCAACATGGATTTTAGGGATCTTCGCCCTCAAGAAGGTGTAGCTCCCCTTCACCCCTTTCAAAACTTTTGTTTTGCTGTACTAGCTGTTCATTTGAGACACGATTAATTCAGTATTTGTAATTCAAAATACGAGTTTCTTGTAAGCTAAATCACATCCTTCATGTTTTCAAGATTTGGTATATTTTTGGGCTTGCCTTCAGCAAAAATACTGTGATACGGTGCTACTCAATCTTCAATTTCTATTCAGCCGAGTAAATTATAAGACGCTATTCATTCATGGTCGTAGTTTTTACTGATATCGCGACCGGAATCAGTTGTGTGTCAAAGCGATTCGTGACTTTTCACAACGCATAAAAATAATTCTCAGGTTGTCTAGTTTGTATTTCCTAACAGGTGTGAGGCTAAGGTGAATACTTTTTGTTTTAAACTACTCTTCTTTCCAATCGCGATCGCGGCTGTTTTCGCTGTAAAGCATTCTGCAATCGCATCTCAAAATCCTTCTTCTACTACAGATGGATCAAATGATGTGACAGCGATCGCATCTTCTGATCTGGCGGATAGTTCAACTCAGTCTGATGCTGTACCTGCGTCTGATCTATTAACCCAGTACAGTGCAGAAGGTCAGGGCGATTCTGTAGGACAAGTAACTTCTGTATCACAATTGTCAGACGTACAGCCGACCGACTGGGCCTTCCAAGCCTTGCAAAATCTAGTCGAACGGTATGGTGTGATTGCTGGATATCCCGATGGCACCTATCACGGCAATCGAGCTTTAACCCGCTACGAATTTGCAGCAGGATTAAACGCCGCACTCGACCGAATTAATGAACTGATTCGGGAAGGACTTGCGGATACCGTCACTCGTCAAGATTTGGAAACCTTGCAGCGATTGCAGGAAGAATTTGCGGCTGAGCTGGCTACTTTACGGGGACGGGTTGACACGCTGGAAGCCCGCACGGCTGAACTGGAAGCCAATCAGTTCTCTACAACCACCAAGCTTTCTGGAGACGCTATTTTTGCGATCTCAGATGTATTTGGTGATGATGTGGATGACGAAAACACCACTGTATTTCAGGATCGAATCCGTCTCACGCTCGACAGTTCGTTTAATGGTGGCGATCGCTTAAGAACTCGCTTACTGGCGGGCAATTTCCAGGCGTTTAGTCAACCGGGTACTGAAGCTGCGTTTGGCTATGCGGCCAACACAGACAACGACATTCTTTTAGATACACTTAGCTATCTATTTCCGGTGGGCGATCGCACCAGTGTCGTGGTATATGCCAACGGTGGCAGCGTCGATAACCTCGCCTTTGGTAACGTGATTACTCCCTTTGATGTCGCGGGTGGTCGGGGTGCAATCTCTCGCTTTGGTCAGCGTCCTCCAATTTACCGCGTTGCCAACACTAGAGCAGCCATAGCGGCTGATGTGCATCTGACCGACAACATTAGCTTCCAGGTGGGATATGGTGCTGGCGAACCGAATAATCCTGGCAATAATGCTGGTTTGTTTAACGGTGACTACGCGATCTTGGGCCAGCTTACGGCTAAGAACCTGTTTGGCCATTTGGATCTGGCGCTAACCTATGCCAACTCGTACATTGGCACTCGCGTATCTGGAACGAATATTATTGCTGGTTTACCGACCGGAACGGGCAGTGTATTTGCGAATGTAGACGCCGATCGCCCTGTGGTGGCCAATTCGTATGGGCTTGAAACAAACTTAAAGCTAAGTCCCGGTTTTCAAATTGGCGGTTGGGTTGGCTATTCAGCAATTCGTGCGCTTGAGTTAGGAGATGCCAATGTTTGGAACTATGCCGTCACGTTGGCATTCCCAGATTTAGGCGGCGAAGGGAATCTAGGCGGCATCATTGTTGGGGTACAGCCTCGCTTAACAGGCACCACTCCGGCATTGGGTCGTGTTTTAGGGCGACGTGAAGATCCGGATACGGGGTTACATCTAGAAGCTTTCTACCGCTGGACGCTGAATGATTACATTGATATCACGCCAGGAATTGCCTGGATTACGGCTCCCAACCACGATGAAAATAACAGCGACATTGTGCTAGGCACAATTCGCACAACCTTCCGATTCTAATCGGGTGCGTTAAACCTAAAATTAGTAGCTCGTGGTTAGCTCGAATTTGATAGCGCCATTTTAGCCGCGCGACTTGCAGCTAAAATGGCGCAAAAATGTATCCAGTGTGCCGCACCGGAGACATTTTTGCGCATTTATCGAATTCACGCCCTTGGCGACAGCATATAACAGGACAAGGGGGGTGGGGGCTTCGCCCTCAGCCAAGGATTCCACCCCTACACCCCCAGGGCTGATCTATTGTAGGAAGGAAAATAGTCGAGGGATATCATGGGCAACCTGGCGAATGCCTTGAGTAATCGAAGCAAACCCATGATGCCGAAACAGATTGAGTGCGATGGTGCGAATAATGGCAAAGTTAAT
>DATNPS010000325.1:0-10677 GCA_036703095.1 Crinalium sp.
TCGGCGTGGCTGTCCGGAAAGCGGCTCACCGAATGTTCGGTCAACTGCCACAGCTTCACAGGCCGTCCCATAGGCCGTCGCTCTTCCCGATACATCACCCAATGCTCAGCCTTCAAACTTTGAAGATGCTGCCGAATCGCCATTGGTGAAACGTCAACCTGTTCCGCCAGAGCAGTCGCCGTCTGCGCCCCCTTCATCTTCAGGAGGTGCAAGATCTGGTCTTTAACCTTTTGTTTAGCCTCCTCCATAACCTCGCCCGTCGCAAACCCTTGAGACTGCAAGCTTAACGCATTTCGTTGCCCCCTGCTTTTCCTAAGGATTATGAACGAATTAAAACCTGAACTTTAATTTTTAGAAGCGTGGCTCCCCAAAATTAAATTTCGGGTTTTATTAAATTCGTGATCCTAAGAACGGCTATACCGCCCCGTTAATGTTCCAACGGCCAAAACATGTTTCTGGATTGCGTTAAACACGTCCCGTTTGTTGGCACCAGGCGGCAAGTTCAGGAACATATCGAGGGCATACAGGCGAAAAACGTAGCGATGGGTTCCGCTGGGAGGGCAGGGACCACCGTAGCCATAACGGTTAAAGTCGTTCTTTCCCTGAAGGCCGCCCGTTGTAAGCTGCGGCTGGGCGGGAATACCTTCGGGCAACTGACGCGTAGCAGCAGGCAAATTGTAGATTAGCCAGTGGGCAAAGGCTGGGCCAGGGGCATCCGGATCATCGACAACCAAAATGAAGATCTGAGTCCCATCGGGAGGGGAATCCCAGCGCAAATCGGGCGATCGATTGTCTCCATCACAGGTGTATTGGCGGGGGATAGTGCCGTTGGGAGCGATCGCCCCACTCTCCAATCGCATCGTTGCAGGTGCATGAATGGTATCAAATGCCGATCCTTCGCTTTTAGCACGGCAGCCGATCAGGAATAGACTCACTAACCCAATCCAGGAAGCACTCTGCTGTAGAAACCATCGACGGTTCATCCAATCTCCTTAGGAGCGTAAATTTATAAAACCCAAAACTTAATTTTTGAAAGTGCGACTCAGCCGCACTTTCAAAAATAAAAATCCGGTTTCAATGAATCCATGCTCCTTTAGATGTATTCGTGACTGACAAACGGAACGGCGACCAGTTCGCCTTCACTGTCTCCAGTTTTGATTTTTTGCAGGCCCGCTTCCACCGCTTTGGTGCGAATGTAGCCTAGTCCCAGAATGCCGTCCGGCGTTTGTGTCAGGCTGGTCAGCGTTCCAACCTTCTCATCACCCGCCATTAGCGGACTTCCCAGTTCCGCCGGAGCATTGAGGCGAATACCCCAGAGCTGCTGTTTGACGCCACGATAGGTGTGCAGACGAGCGATCGTTTCCTGTCCGATGTAGCAGCCCTTACTTAAGGAGATGGTTTGCCACAATCCGGCCTCTAATGGATTGATGTCTTCTGTCAGTTCGCGATCGGGCGCAGGACGGCCTTGCTGAATCCGCAGTTGCTCCCACACCGTCGCGCCGAGGGGAACGGCTCCCGCCTCTGCAAGAGCTTTCCAAACCGGAGCCGCATCAGCCGCATCCATAATCAGCGTGTAGCCCGAGGTCGTCAGGCCACTACCCACAGCCACTCGTACCGGATGCCCTGCCAGTTCAATCAAAGCATGGCTGGCATAAGGTTGATTGGCGATCGCCCCCCCTCCCAGTTTTTCTAACAAAGCATCACTTCCCGGCCCCAACAAGCTAAAGGTTGCCGTTGTATCGGTCACATCCTTGAGGCTGACCTTATCCGCAAAAAAGATGAATCGATCCATCCACTGCATCAGGTATTTGCGGCGATTGGGAGAAACCAGCAGCAGCACCGCATCATCCATCGCGTAAGCCGTTACCAGGTCAATCGTGCGTCCGGTCGAAGTGACAAATACCGTATCGCAGCCCTGCCCCGGCTTCAGGCTATTAAAGTCGTTAGTGCTTTGATTGTGAAGATAGCGCAGCCGATCGGCATCAACCACCTGAATCCGCCCCCAGTGAGAGCGATCGCACACCGTCACGCCCGATTGCACAGCTTCTAGCGCAACAACATCATTGCCATAGCTGAGGGCGATCGGGGTATCTGCATCAGGGGCATCTGCGATCGGCTCAAATGTGGCTCCCTGCGCAGCCTGCAAAGCTTGTAACTCGTCACTCATGTCTTTTACGCCTGTGATCACCTTACTTTAAGTATCTAGCACAGGACGAGCGATCGTTTCGTGATACTGCCGAGACGGCAGTATCACGCTGCTGAAAGCATAACTTCATGAAGATAAAGTTTGAATTGTGTTCTAAGCTGTGCAACTTCAAGGACTGGAACAGGCGATCGGAAAATTCAACTCAATACCCAGGAGTAATAGAAAGTAGGTTCCCATCATCTCGCCATGAAAAACGTTCCGCTTCTCGTCACCACCATCGTTGCCTTCTCAACTGTGATCGGGGCCAGTCTGGCCACCGTAACGATGCGCGCCAACGCATCTAACCAGGCAACTGCATCCAACCAGGCTCCAATCGCTTCACAGGAGTCCAGGCCAGCCTTTTCAGGCACAGGCAATTCTTTACCTCTGGTGCAAGCACAACAACCAGACGCATCGGAGAACCTCATAGCAGAGAATAATCCTCCGTTAGATGATTTTCCCCACCAGCGATTGATATTACAGGATGGAGCAACGCCCGATCGCGAGTTTTATCAGTTTCGTGAACAGGTGCGACAGGCTGTTAGAAATCGGGATGCCGCTTTTATCCAGGCGTTAGTTCCGGCTAATGGGCTGAGTCTGGGGTTTGGTCGTCCGCTCGACCTGCAAACCTTGAACCTGAACGATCCCAATGCATATATTTGGGGAATTTTGGAGAAGGCGATCGCCCCCGGCTGTCAGGAATTGCCCCAAAGCAATTATCCCAATACTGACCCCACCGCAGGCGTTTGGTCATGCCCTAACGTCAACTATGCGTTCTATCAGCAGTATCCCAAGCCAGCCGAGGCACAGGGCATCGATTACGAGATCAGCCGTATTATTGTCGTCGGCCAGGGAGTGAACGTCAGAGCCAGTGCCAGCGTCGATAGTCCAGTTGTGGGCGTTTTGACAGACGAGGTCGTCCAATTCGATCGGCAAGCCTGGGAACAACTACCCGCCGAAGATAGAGCCGCACAGCTCGAATCATTGGATAGCTGGATTCCGGTCATCTTACCCAACGGTCAGCACGGCTACGTCTCAAACCAATATGCCTACTCTCCCCTCGGTTACCAGGTCGTTTTCGCGAAAGTCAACGGACAGTGGCAGATTCTTCACGTTCCAGGAGGGGATTGATTGGGCAGGAGTCAGGAGTCAGGAGTCAGGAGCCAGGAGCCAATACTTCTCGGTTAACGCTCGAAAACCCGATGTGGCGACTCGGCGATATCCAACTATTTCGTCTAAACTCCAAATAGAGCGATCGCCCCATACCCCATACCCCATACCCTTCCTCAACACCCCAAAATGTCCCACTTCACCACCATCAAAGTCGAAATCAAAAACGGCACGATCCTGCATGAAGTCTTACGTGAATTGGGCTATCAGGTCGAGTTAAATACGACGGTGCGCGGCTATCAGGGCAAAACCACACAGGCCGATTACGTGATCCGGCAGACCAACGGCTACGATTTAGGCTTTCGGCAAATGGGTGAGACTTATGAGATAGTGGCCGATTTTTGGGGAGCTAAAGTTAACCAGGCCGAGCTTTTGAACTCGATTCATCAGAAATACGCTCACAAAACGCTGATGACCTTTGTGAACCAACAGGGGTTTGATGTTGAATCGGAAGACGTTTTAGAAGACGGAACGGTGCGCGTCGTTGTGGGCAAATGGGTCTAACTCTTCATAAAACGGGGAAGGGAGTTGCGCGCTGCGCAACTCCCTTCCCCGTTTTGATATCACTAAAGCTCACACAGCGTTAACCGATTGGCGATCGCCTCCACCGTAAAAATGCCAAACGCATCGCCCATAAATGGCAGATGGCCCACCGGAGCTTTTAAGCTAAACGTAATTTCGCCATAGCGCTTCCAATGGTTATGGGTCAGTAGCGTATTCAGCCGCCAACCCACGCGATCGCCAAACGCCATCCACACATCCGACTTTTCCCAATAGCGGTTCGCGTAACGCTGCCAAATTTTTTGCTGCACGCTGAAGCCAAACCGTCCCTGGCTATAGAGCACCCATAGCTGATCAATAATCTGCAAATCGCGACAGGGAATATCAGCAATGTGTTCTGGCTGCAAATGATCTCGCAAACCTAACCCGCACGCATTGCAGAGCGCCAGTTTCGTTTCCTGGTCGGCCTGCTGCCACTTGCCAGCCGCTAACACCCGTCGTAGCTGACTATAGTGCAACCGAGTATAGAACTGCTCGACGGCTCGTTTCACTCTCGGTTCTGGACGATTTTGCAGCAGAGAATAGGCCGCCTGACGCACGATCTCCGACGGATCGTATAGCGCCCGCATCACCAAATACAGCCCCGGCTGGTCATATACCAGCGCATCCTTCAGACAAGCGGCCCGATGCTCTGGGAGAGAGCTGTTCAGGCGTTCCTTGACCCCGTCTAGGCCTCCTAAAATGACACCCTGATGGGGAATAGAGTGGCGATCGCCCAGCACGGCATCATATCGGTTTGGCTGGTTGAGATTCTCAGACACAAACGTTCCACTCCTCCACGTCATTTCAATAAGCAGGCCGTCATCCTTGATGTAAGGGCAGACAACGCCCGACAGCCAATCCAAAAATCGCCCAGCCCCCATCCCATATAAACACTGCCGCCGGGTAAGTGTCCGGCAGGTGCAGTTAGCGAAAAGTTCAGTTCATTCCACCAGAGCCACGAGCCGCGCGTTAGCCAGCCGACCTGCTGCCCAAAGCGACACCACATCCGCCAATCGGAATTAGGTTTACCCCCCAGCCGTTGCCAGATCACGCCCTGCACGCTAAAGCCAAACCGCCCGTTACTTTGTACCATCCACAGATGATCCAGGTCTAACAGGTCAGTACAGGGAAATTTGCCAATATCTTCAATCGTCAGGGAACCGATGCTTTGGCGATGAGCCAGCTTCAAAATGATCAGGGATGTCATTTCATCGGCCAGTTTCCAGTTTTGAGCCGCCAGCAGCGCTTTTAGACAGGGTAGCCCCGGATTCTGCCAGAGAATTTGGTGTGCGGCTCTGCGAATTTGGGCTGCCTCGTGAGACAACGACTGCACCAGAAAGGCCAATCCCGCGTCGCCATAGTTCAACGCGTCCAGCAAAGCCGTCATTTGCTGATCCACCTCCAGGCTCGCCGCCTGCCGCTTGATCCGCTCCATCCCACCCAACACCAAACCACCCCGTGGTGGCAGGATTAGATTCCCAAGCACTGCATCGCTGTCTCCAGGCTGGCGATCGCCCTCGCTCATGACCATCCTTTATGCCTTGTTTAAGTCGTTACCCCTAAGGGTGTGTGCGCTCCTTCGGGGCACGGCACACACCCTTAGGGGTTCATATTTAATGGTAGCTAACCCACTCCCCATACCCTGATCGTGCGATCCTCGCTACCGCTGATCAACTGCTGCGCTTTAGGAGCCACGGCAACGGCTGTCACCAGGCTGGTATGCCCTTGCAGCGAAATCACCTCACGCCCCATCTGCAAATCCCAAATTTTGATCGTGTTTTGACTGCCGCTAATCAGATGTCTACTCGTCCGGTGCTTATTGGCAGTTACAGTCACAGACGCGATCGTTCGAGTCGTCAACTCACTGGCATCCAGAGGTTGCCCATTCCGCAAACTCCAGGCTCGAACCACCTGATTGGGCACTTTGGCCGTGAAGGCTTGCTGCTCGGGATGGATAGCGATCGCATACACAAACGCATGTTCCTGAATCACCATCACTTCCTCCCTGGCCTGCAAATCCCACATGCGCAAGGTCGCATCCCGACTGGCGCTAATGGCGATCGCACCGTTATCGCTAATAGCGATCGCTGTAATGCCACCCGTGTGCCCCCTCAGCGTGTACAGGCATTCAAACAGGCGATAGGAATCGTATTGCCGCAATGCCTGACGCACAACTGCTTCCCGCCGATAGCGCAGCCGCACATAGGCGGCTTTCTGCACCAGGAGCGAGTCATCCTGGAGCGCCTGAATTAACAAATCCAGCCCCTCTGCCCCATAGTTTGGCAGCAGGGCGATCGCTTGCACCCGCTCCTCTGCTGAACGGTTTGTCAACCGCCAACGAACCCCATCCAAACCACCCAGCACGGCACTGCTAACCGGAGGCGGATGGTCGCCTCCTAACACCAGATCGTTTTCTTGGGGATGATTCAGGTTCGGCACATCATCGAGCAAATCGGTCAGCTCTAGTGTGACGGATCTGGGAGGAACATGACAACGGAGATGCGATCGGGCAGCAGTTCCCGTTTTGAAAACCAATTGCGGGTTTAGCACGCCCGATGAGCGCTAAACCCGCAATTGGCGGTGTAAGCTCGCCACAAGCAAACCTGCATTGCTAACAATTTGTATCATGAGCATGGCTGTTCATGAGCCACAGGTCTGGCACTCAATTCTCGTTCAGGCTACAACTGTTTTTCAGCGGCCTGCTGCGAGTTGCACCACGCAATCATTTGAGTAAACGCTTCTACCGTCACGATGCCAAACTTGTCTCCTAAATGAGGCAAGTGACCCATCGGGGCATTGGCTTCAAAACTTAGCTCTTTATAAGGCTTCCAATAATTGCGCTTGAGCAAATTGTTAATTCGCCAACCGACGCGATCGCCAAATGCAGACCAGGCATCGGTTTTGTTGTAAAACTTCTTCTCTAATGGCTGCCAGATCGCCTGCTGAACGCTAAAACCAAACCGTCCCCGGCTATATTTCACCCAAAGACCATCAATCCTGAGCAAATCGGGAGCGGGAATCTGGCTAATCGAGGGACTATTTCTTGGATCATTTGGGCTAACACCGCAAGCGTCATAGACTAGCTTGCGAGTTTCCAAATCAGCCATTTTCCACATGCCTGCTTTGAGATACTTCTCTAGCTGGGTACAATCCACACCTGAATATTCTTCTGATTCGTTTAGATAGCTCACCATAGGGCAATCACCAACGCACTGATACCAGTGTGCCCAAGGGCATCCGGTAGAAGATCAGTGTTTATACGAAGAGTATTCATTCAAACGTGAATTCAATAAACGGGCTTTTGGAGATGTTGCGCGACGCGCAATGCGCACGCAGAATTGGGCTATCGAATTCGCGTTAATTCAACTTTGCGATCGCCCCTCGTTCGACCAAAATCTGATCCGTCAGTAAATCCCGCACCGTAGCGACTAATACTCGCTGTTCATTCACTTCAAACTGAACCGAAATGCGATCGACGCCAACCTGACCAGGTGGGTCGAGATGGGCCACGCAGATTGAATCCTGGTGACTCTCTAGAGAACGATAGGACTCGTGCCGACGCAGTGAAGAACTGGTCATACGCCCCTGAGCATCGTATTCCACTTCAGCTTGTGAAATATCAGCTACTTCACCAATATCCAGACGAATCTCGCGCTGTCCTTCTATCGCGACCTGGAGCGTCAGAGGTTGCGGACGCTGACAGGGATACCTCACGCCTTTGTCAAATAGAGGAAAGTACGAATACGTGCGGGCATAGGGTTCCCACAGACGGATGGCATACGTGTGTCGTAAGTAGTCATCAATCTGACCGACCTGACTCAATGCCAGTGCACCGTGCGCCACCGCCTCAAATGGCTTGTTCAGTCGGACTCGCTGCCGCCCAAAATAGGACAGGACTAACTGCTGAATAGCTGGAATCAAACAGCTTCCCCCCACCAACAGCACCTGTTCAATATCGGATTTGCCAATTCCCTTACTGAGGGCAACAGCTAATACCTCATCTAATGCCTGCCGCACCTGTTCCAGCAGTTGGCGGTTTTCGAGAATTTCCTCCAGGCGATCGCGATTCAGGTACAGGTGATAGGAGGTAAACGTTTCCTCATCCAACCAGCTTTCTTTCGCCTCTTCACTGCCGGAAAGGCGGATTTTGAGACGCTCGGCGATCGCCAGCAGGTTTTGCCAACTGGTTTCCCCGATCGCTTCTCGCGATGAACCTATTTGCCTCAAGTAGTCCTCTACGATCCACTGATCAATATCTTCTCCCCCCACATAGGCATCAGATTTCGCCAGCACTTCCGCCTGCCGGATCTGGGGATCATCTGCTGCCGGAGCCGTGCGCACCAGACTGAGATCCAGCGTCCCTCCGCCAAAATCAATCACCAGCACCAGCGAACCGGGCCGCTGCACCGCATAGCCTAATGCCGCTGCGGTCGATTCATCCACCAGTCGCACATCGTCAACGCCCAGCGTGGTTGCCACATCGCGAAACCAATCCAGATAGCGCTCAAATGCCCCAACCGGAACGGTCAGAATCACCTGAGACGGCTCGATTCGCTGTTGAAGAAGTTGCTGCCACAGGAATTGTAAAAACTGCTCAGATACTAATTCTGGTGTGTACGTCGAACCATCCAGCGAACGGGGTGGAGGCTGAAAATCAGCCGCTAGGTCACGCTTAAAGGCTCTAAACAAGCGATCGGGCTGCATTAACCCCAACCGCTGCGATCGCACCTGATCGCCAAACACCATTTGTCCCGGCCCTTTCACAAACGCCAGCGTCGGCACCACCGGAACCTCAACCACCTCCCCTTGTGGCGTCGTCAGCCGAAACAGCCGCGACAATCCCGGAAACCGCAACGATTTAGGCAGCCGTGTATCCGGCTCCAAAATGCTCACAACGGTATTGCTAGTCCCGAAGTCGATCGCGATCGCCGTCATAGGGGAGAGAGGGGAGATGAGGAGGGAAAAGATGGGGGAGATAGGGCAGAGAGGGAAGATAAAGATGGGGGAGATAGGGAGGATGAGGGAGATGGGAAAGAAAAGAGAGATGGGGTATAGAGGAAGCTCATGCCACCTTCCCTATCTTCCCCACCTTCCCCATCGTCCCCACCTCTCCCACACCCCACACCCCTTCCGCTATTCACTGAGCCAAAGGAGGAAGCGTCCGGCTCACCTTAGCGGGAAGGAGGATGCGATCGCCGTCTCGATAGCCGACAAAGCGGATATAGACGGGTTCGTCGAGAGTGAGGTCATCGGTGTCGGGCTGATGCCATTCGGGATGATAGGGAACTTGCTCCCAAGCTGTGCCAATCGGCTGAATACTCCAACTTGTGAGCAAATTTTCCAGGGGGGTAAATAAAGCGGTCAGATTTTTGGCAGGCAGGTCGGGTTTCACCTGGGCCATTTTTTGCGCCGTAGGATAATTGGCTAACAGAGATTGCAGCGACTCAAAGGTAGATACCCGAAAATCATCGGTGAGCTGTAATTTCTGCTGCTGAAGTTCATCCCGCAGGCGCAAACACTGCTGATTCAGCATCCGCAGTTCTTCACACAGTTGCAAGCAGTGTTGTTCCAGCGATTTAATCCGCTCAGTATCAGAAGATTCAGCCTTGGAGGATGGCTCTTGAATTTGCGAGATGGCTCGAATGGGCCGTTTCGCCTCAGCCCCTCTGAGGCTCAAGATCAACGCAATGCTGCCCAGCGCCAGAAAGCAGCCAAACCCAAACAGGTTCGGATCATCAACCATGCACTGCGCCTCACATCTGATTTAGGGACTGCTGTTCTTCTACCGTTAACCGATTTTCGTCTTCGTAATATTCCGGCAACAGTTCACGAGATTCAACCTGACCAAGGGCGTTTTCAATCCCCTCCGTGGTCAGCGTGCAGCGATCGCCAGAGGCATTCAACACCGTTTCAGTCACCTTGCCGTCTTTGCCAATGCGATATTCAATCTTTTGATATTCAGCCATGAGCCTTTTAGGAAACGCCTGGAAACTCCTCTGACTTAGTTATAGCAAAGGGCAAATTCCAACACCTAACACCCAACACCCAACTGCGATCGCCTCTCTTCCAACGCGGGTCTGACTCGCTCATATTCAGCGATCGCCACTGTCACCAAAGCCACCACCTGAGCACTTACAGTCTCGGTCGAGTTGGCTTCAATGTGTTGACAGGCGCGGGTTAAACCGGGCGCACCCATTAGAGCACTGGTAGATTTCAGCGTGTGGGCCGTGCGTTTTAGCAGCATGGCATCTCCGGATTGAGAGGCCGATTTCATGGTTTCCAATAGGGTAGGTGTTTCTTCCAGATAGCAGCTAATTAACTCAATCAGCAGTTCCGGTTCAGCGTTTTCTAAGCTTGCATCGGGAGCTGTCAGGATGGCCCCCTCAGAAGGGGCATGGGAATTAGCGGGTTCCGTAACGGGCGGGTCAGCCGGAATGAATGACGGTTGTTTCTGGGCGGCGTAGGCATGATATTTTTGCAACGCCTGTTTGAGTTTTTCTAGCCGGATTGGCTTGCTGATGTAGTCGTCCATTCCGGCTTGCAGACATTCTTCGCGATCGCCCAACATAGCATTTGCCGTTACCGCAATGATATAGGGACGTTGGGCAGGCGGAAAGCGATCGCCAATCTGCTGGGCCGCCGTGAGGCCATCCATCTCCGGCATCTGCACGTCCATAAAAATCAGGTCATAGGGCCGCTGAGTCAGAGCATTCAGCACTTCTACCCCGTTGTTTACCAGATCCGCCTGATATCCGAGCCGCAGCAGGAGTTGCGTTAAG
>DATNPS010000412.1:0-20969 GCA_036703095.1 Crinalium sp.
TGCGTGCGTGTCGCGCAATGCTTCCCAAAGCCCGTTCGTCGAATTTGCGTTAAGGCAAATACTTTAAAGCAAAAAAAGGAATGTGGTCAAAACCACACTCCTTCAGTTGATAGAAGTCTCAGGCTTTAGCGAAACATACTGCTGACTGAGCTATCCTCATGAATGCGCCAGATAGTCTCACCGAGCAGATTTGCGACGGATAGAACCGTCAGTTGCTTAAAGTGATTTTCTTGAGGAACGGGAATGGTATTTGTGACGATCACTTCCTCAAAAATGCCACTCGATAAGCGTTCCGTGGCGGGAGGTGAAAAGACCGCGTGAGTTGCACACGCAAAGACCCGACTTGCGCCTTCCTGTCGCAGGAGCTTAGCACCCTCATAAATGGTTCCAGCCGTATCGATCATGTCATCTACGAGGATGGCTGTTTTCCCTCTCACATCCCCAATGACGTTCATCACTTCAGCTACATTATGAGCCTGACGCCGTTTGTCAATAATGGCCAGCGGCGCGTCATCCAGCTTCTTTGCAAACGCTCTCGCTCTGGCTACGCCACCTACATCGGGAGACACGACAACAATGTCATTTAGCTGCTTGCTGGTGAGATAGTCCAGAATGACAGGAGAACCGTAAACGTGATCAAACGGAATATCGAAATATCCCTGGATTTGGGCGGAATGCAAATCCATCGCCAAAACCCGATTGGCCCCAGCCTGGGTGATCAAGTTAGCCACTAGCTTGGCTGTAATTGACTCACGCCCAGCCGTTTTGCGATCGGCTCTGGCATAGCCATAGTAAGGAATGACGGCTGTAATCTGGCGGGCAGATGCGCGCCGACAGGCGTCAACCATAATCAGCAGCTCCATCAAATGATCGTTTACCGGATAGCAGGTGGGCTGCATCAGATAAACATCACATCCTCGAATGGATTCCTGAATTTGAATGTATAGTTCCCCGTCGGCAAACCGCTTGCGAACCATTGGGCCTAAGTCCATGCCAAGATAGCGGGCAACTTCTTGCGAGAGCGCTATGTTAGCAGAACCGGAAAATAGCCTCAGACGATTGTTTTCAGAGACACTAGACAGAGGAGGCTGAAGAGTCAGAGTTGCAGAGCGGATCACGACAGGTCCTCGCAGCATAAATTCATCGCAATCTTACCATCCAAGTATAAAAACGACCCCTAGAGTTTCTGCGGAATTAAGGAATGGAATTTAAAGCAATTGGCGGATGCGATTAATAGAATTAGGCTGAAAAAGCAAAATTTATAGGGATGAGACGTAACGTAACTCAAGAGTATTTAACGAAGAGCTAACTATATTACTATAAGTTGCGGAATTGCCGCGCTTAACTCAGTCCAACCTTAGCGGTCGAAAGTAAATCTAGCTGGAAAGCCCTATATCAGCACAGTGAATGAATAATTTTGAAGTTGAGGCAGCCGTCAAACGTTAAGCAACAGAATGACCTACCGACTTTACTTAGTTTAGCGTTAACGTTGTTAAAAGTGTGTCGTACTTATCAAAATCTCGTGACAAATATAAAGCCATAGCGTGATAAAGCATCTGCACAGTGCCTGCTGCCTTATCACGCTATGGCTTTCGTTGTCTAATGTTTATCTGCAATTGAACAGTAGTTCCTGTAGCTCAAGCCGCTTTAGCCTTAGAGGTCGCCCCCACGGAATGCCAAAACGAAAATCACAACTGGACCTGCAATCATAATCAGTGCAACCAAAGTTAGCTGAGCGATCGCTTCCCAGTTAATGCTGCCGAGAGCGCTAGTAATAGCCTCCATCAGTTCTCCCCCAACAATCGATAAGTTTGTTATCTAATCTGAAAGACTAGCTCATATTCTACCCATGAAAAGGGTTCTCCTTTTAAGGAAATTTGCAAAATTCCAGGGAGTACCTCATTGAAGCGTAAATTCGATGGTGCTATTTCAGTTGCCTGACGGGTGGCTGAAATGGCGCAAGAACATGCCTTGCGCGTCGCGCGAGCCACGTTTTTGCGCATTCGGCGAATTCAGGTCATTGAAACAGTTACGCTTAAGAAGCTGAATAGCTTCAGTCCGCCCATTTGAATCGATTAACGTATGGCAACTTGGCTTTGTGTAAAACAGTGTGGGGCGTGCTGTCATCTTGAACCCAGCGATCGCCCAGAGCTGGATCAATACCTGTCCCCCGATGAATTGGCCCTTTATCTCAGCATGGTGGGTGAGGACGGTTGGTGCATTAATTTTGACGCTGAGACGCGAGAGTGCAAGATTTACGACGATCGCCCCCGGTTTTGCCGGGTCGAGGCTTCAGTATTTCAAGACTTGTATGGCATTGAGGCGGATGAGCTAAACGAGTTTGCCATTGACTGCTGTCGCCAGCAGATTGAAGGGGTTTATGGCGATCGCAGTTTAGAAATGATTCGTTTTGATCAGGCTGTCGGTTTTTGAATGCTACGGATAATCAGCGAAAGGGGAGCCTTGTGTATGCACAAGACTCCCCTTTCGCACGATTGGCATGGCTTCAGACCAGACTAGAGATTTCACTCACGACTCTAACCCGACCCTTACAAACCGCATGGAGAAGGCGATCGACCGATCGCCTTTCTTCATCACTCAGCGATTCGTCAAGCACAGCGGCCAGCAGGCCATACCGATCTGCCAGTGTAATCTGCCCTGAATGGCTAACCTGGGCGAATAGTTCAGCAAGAGCGCATTCCAGTAGACAGATTTGGCAATGCATTGTGACGCAGGAACTCGATATTGATACTATCGAGGATCTTTCAGGGGTTTTAGGTGATTTAATGCCTGTTCGTTAGGTGATTTTTCTCGCTATAGAGGCGTGATCCCAGACGCTGTTTTGTGTGATCTAGATCGATCTATTTTGTGATTCAAATCACGTTTCAGAGCGTTTGTACCAACTGAATAGATTGTTGAATACATGAAGTCCAGAAGGGGTTTGGCATTGTCAAATCTTTACAACATCTGTCGTATGTCCGATTCAAATTGGTATTACATCAAAACTAGCGTAAATTTGATAGCGCCATTTCAAGCCCGCGTCGTGTAGCTGACATGGCGCAAGCTGTTCTCTGCGCGTCGTGCAAGTACATCGTGCGAGTTCGTCGAATTTATGTCAAAACAAGCTCCACTGTATCTCCCCAGTTCAGATGCAACTGATTTTGAGCGCTGCCGTTTGATACTGCAATCTCGACCCAGCCATGGCTCCCAATCAAGGCTAAGGGGTGGCCCTTGTCCACATCGGCATAGGTTCGTTTGCCTGGAATTGAGGCTGTTCCTGCAATGACCGACCATGACAAAGATGGCACAGCCTCACCGGGAATATTCGTTACCACATTGCCAAACTGATCGATGTATTGAACACAGCCTGTAATGCCTGAATCATGGCGATCGCAAGCAGGTAGCGGCAAGCGAAGCAAAGAGGATAGGGCGATCGTACTGCCCACTTCCCGCAACGGAACGCCACTGGCCAAATGGGCACCGACCGGAGCAAAAATATCGCGTCCGTGAAATGTTGCGCTGGGGGTAGGGGTACGCCAATAGCGAGCGTTGTCTAACTGAACAGCGGCGATCGCCTCTTCCCGTTCTAAAATGCCGCTAAAAATGCCGTTGTCAGGCCCCACCAGGAAACCGCTGGGGAGTTCTAGCGCGATCGCGCGTCGCTGGCTACCGACTCCCGGATCGACCACGGCTACATGCACGGTGCCTGCTGGGAAGTATGGATACGCGTTCATTACGTTAAACCGTGCTGCCAATAGGTTTTGGGGTGGGATTTGATGCGTTAAATCTACGATGGTGAGGGCAGGATTAATCTGGGCGATCGCCCCTTTCATGACGCCTACATAAACATCCCGTTCGCCAAAATCAGTTAATAACGTTAAAAGGGGCATGGCATCGTTCAGCGTAAAAATGACAGGGATTCTCATTATGCAATTCGGGGCAGTACAAGCTCACCTGCGGCAAGCTTGTACTGCCCCGAATTGTGGGTTTATCGCGCCCGTTGAGCACGATGAACCCACAATTCAGTCTCAATAAAGAAAATTAGAATAAAATTGCTGAAAAAGAGAATTGCTGAAAAGATGGTGAGTCGAGTCTATTGTCAATGAGTATCAGCTATGATATTGAAGCTAAGTAGGACTGCTGGCTTCATTTATACGAACGCGGACTATCCTAGAGCTATATCGTTTGTGGGGGACTGAAAATGCGTCATAAACTTTCATTCATCGTGATGTCAGGCTTGCTAGCCCTATGGCTAGGCGGATGTGGTTCTGAACCAACCACCCCCGTTGCTGAGTCGCCATCTGCGGCTCCTGCTCCTGCAACCCCCGCATCTCCAGCACCAAATGCGTCGGCTCAGCCCTTCACGCAGCCGACTGTGGCGGTATCTCCCACGGTGGTTGGCGACTTGCCTCCCGATCTGATTAGCTCGACCGATCCAAACCAGAGACTCCGCAGCATTCAGCGAAATCGTCCTGATCCATTTGCTCTGGTGCCGACCACTCCGGTGATTGAGCGATCGCCCCAGGCTGAAGTGCAGCAACAGCAATCTCCGCCGACTCCTGCTCTCGCCCCCACTGGGCCTGTAGCCGTTCTACCAGGCTCGCAGCCACAATCGCCCGGATCGCTGGCTCCCATTCCTCAGCTTGTGCCGAATACGACGCCACCCCAACCTCCTCGGGCTGAGCTGGCACGCGCTGTCCAGGTAACGGGTGTTGTCCAGGTTGGAAACACCATTAACGCGATTGTTAAAGCCCCCAACGAACCGACTAGCCGCTATGTTCGGGTGGGTCAATATCTCTCCAATGGACAGATTTTGGTGAAGCGAATTGACGTAAACCGTCCTGAACCCGTTGTGATCTTTGAACAGGATGGGGTTGAGGTGATTGTTGCGGTAGGGGAAGGTGGCCCTCCCGCCGATAATGGCCCTACGGCATCGGCAGGTGGCTCTCAACTGACGGCTAGCCTCCCCTTCTAGGGAATTCACCGTGATTACCAAGTTCACGCTGTTGTGAAGAAGTACCTATCATCTGGAAGCTTCGCTAGAGTTGAGGGATATGATTGCCGTTCAATCCCTCATTCTCGGTAGGAGTAACGCTATGGCTGTCTCTGCAACTTCTCAGACGAGCCAATCTCCCTTTGACTTCGCACCTCACTCAACGCAGGATACCGATTTACTTAATCAGCTAAATTTTGTTCCTGGCTTAAAGGAAATTTTGATGCTGCGGCAGGTTCACGCGTTGGAACACGCCACTGTCTGGGTGTTGAGCCAATCTCTCTCGGCGCAAGGTTCTCAGGCGAGTGGGCTGCTGGGCGGTTTATCGACTGAAGAGGGATTTTATCTCTACGGCACGGTTAACCCGGTGGAGCTACAGCGGGCTGTCCACGTGGCTTTACAGCGGATGGTGAATGGCGACTGGGATTTGGCTGTGCATCCGCAATGTGGCACTAATCTTTCGGTTGGTATGGTGCTAACGGCTGGGTTGGCTTTAGGTATTCATCTCCTCATTCCCAAAGGGCCGTTAGAACAGCTTGTGGGGTTAGGCATTGCTGCCACAGCAGCCATCCAGTTAGCGCCGGATGTAGGGGCCATTGTGCAGCGATATGTCACGACGTCTATCCCCTTCAACCTGGAGGTTGAAGATATCAGCTCTACACGCGATCGCTGGGGCCGTCCTACGCATTTTGTGCGGGTGCGGTGGATAGATTAACGTCAGCAATTCTCATTTTGAACCAGTTGCGGTTTTGCGCGCCCGTCAGACGCACAAAACCGCAATTGTTGGTCATGCAAGTTCACCGCAGGCGAGCTTGCATGGCCAACAATTTTCATACTGAGCATTGCTGGATTAACGTGGCTCTCTGAGCAGGAATCGCTTCTGAACATTACGCTCTGTAAATTTCTGCTAGTTACTCTCAAAGCCCTCAAAATCTGCCTTTTACCGATATCAAGGGCAAAATCGCCCTTTTGCAGCGAGAAAAACGACAAAGACAGCAATAAAACTTAAAGATAAAGGCAAAGAAAGTGGCCTATCGGAGTAGTACTCTGAAAGACAACTACCGTTATGAGTTCAAGCTTAATAACCTGAAAGGAAAACACTCATGGTTCAACGCGGTTCTAGGGTTCAAATTCTCCGGAAAGAGTCCTACTGGTACAAAGATGTAGGCACAGTTGCCTCTATCGACCAGAGCGGCATTAAGTACCCAGTTATCGTTCGTTTTGACAAAGTTAATTACGCAGGCGTCAATACCAATAACTTTTCACTATCCGAAGTTGAAGAAGTTGCAGGGCCTACAGCGAAGTCCAAGCAAGCAACTCCCTCTGGTGGTAAGCAAACCACGATTGATCCTATGACTCGCCGCACGGGTCAGGGCGCTATCTCAGGGAATGTGAAGCCTGGTGCTGAAGCTGAAGCTCCCGGTGTAGACCCCACCAGTAAAGAAGGTTCTCCCAACCAGGGAACCGAAGCTCGTTAATCTTCAGTTCGCTCAAGCTTTAAATTGTGCCCGAACTGCCTGAAGTCGAAACAGTTCGACGGGGTTTAAATCAAGTAACCCTTGGTCAAGTGATACAGGGTGGGGATGTGTTGCTCGAACGCACCATCGCCCACCCCATTTCTATTGGGGATTTTATTAACGGGCTGCAAGGAACAGCGATCGCCCACTGGCATCGTCGCGGCAAATATCTCCTGGCCGAATTGATTCATCCCCCCTCGCATCCTCTTCCCTCCCACCCCATACCTCACACCCCACATCACACCCGTGCTGGCTACCTAGGCGTCCACCTCCGCATGACCGGACAGCTTCTCTGGCTTCAGCAGGATGAGCCATTGCAAAAACACTGTCGAGTTCGCTTGTTCTTTGAGCATCAGCGCGAGTTGCGGTTTGTGGATCAGCGCACTTTTGGCCACATGTGGTGGGTACCGCCAGGGGTAGCGCCAGAAACAATCATGACAGGGTTAGCAAGATTAGGGCCAGAGCCACTCTTGGCGGATTTTTCGGTGGAGTACTTTACCCGTCAATTGCATAACCGCCAGCGACCGATCAAAAATGCACTGCTCGATCAAGAGTTGGTGGCGGGTATTGGCAATATCTATGCAGATGAAGCGCTGTTCTTGAGCAATATTCGACCCGAAACCCTCTGTTCGCAACTCAAACCACGCCAGATTAAACAGCTACACGCCGCTATCTTACAAGTTCTTGAAACGGCTATTGAGGCTAGAGGCACAACCTTTAGCGATTTTCGGGATGTTAAAGGAATTAATGGCAACTATGGCCATGTAGCCTGGGTGTACAATCGCGATGGGCAACCCTGCCGCACCTGTGGGACAACGATTTTGCGGGTAAAACTGGCAGGGCGATCGGCTCATTTTTGTCCCAAGTGCCAGCCAAAATCCCGGTCATTTAATATAAATTCGACAAATGGCGCAACTTAGTGCCCCGCGCGACGCGCGGGGCACTAAGTTGCGCCATTTCCGCCGCCCGTCGGGCGGCAGAAATGGCGCTATCGAATTCACGTTACCTTAATTCAGTCACCCAACTTCATTCTTTGGTCTGGTTTTCTAACCCTTTTCAGAAATAGCAATCTTAGGATTGATCCAAAGATTTTTTTGATCTGTCAGCATTATTTTGGCCTGCTCTATTGATGATGAATTAGCAGGTTTATGGAAAATAGTGCAGGGCAAGTGTAGACATGATTAAATCCTGGATGGTCATTGGCGGAATAACACTTTTAGTGGGTGGTCTAGGAGGGGCGATCGCCCCTCCTGGAGGCCGAAAATGGTTCAATCGGTTACGTCGTCCCCGTTGGCTGACCTTCGAAAAACTCATTCCGGTGATCTGGACAATCGTTTTTGTGTGTGGCGCATGGTCAGCCACCATTGTCTGGGAACACGAACCGGGGAGTGCTAAAACTTGGTGGCTGATGGGATTCTATCTACTTTTAGAAGTGATAACGTTGGCATACAACCCGGTGATGCTAGCGTTTCGCAGCTTGAAAGTAGGTACTCTAATTGGCGGATCGGGTGCTATCTTAGCACTGTTGCTGGCAGTATCCGTTTGGCCGATTTCGAGCTGGGCTGCTCTTTTGCTGCTTCCCTATTTGCTCTGGAGTCCAATTGGTACTTACACAACGTGGGAGATGAGCCGTCTGAATCCAGCGGATGCTTAATTGCTCTCCAATAGAGCAGTATGTTTACTTTTAGGAGAATACTAGATGCCCTTTTTTCATAAACCTGTGGCTGTTGTCTCGGTGGCTGTTGCGCTGGGAGTTTTAACAGTAAGCTGTGGCGAGAGTAAGGTTTCCCAATGCAACAAGCTGATCGGGGTTGCTAACAAAGCGGTGACGGATGTGCAGGCCATTACGTCCAATGCAAACCCGCAAGATGTTAGCGCCATGACCAAGATTGCAGATACTGCCGATCAAGCAAAAGCATCTATGGAAGGATTGGAACTATCCGACGAGAAATTGAAAGTGTTTCAACAGCGCTTTGTTGCGATGTATTCGGATACCAGTAAATCGACTCGCGAGCTAGTTTCAGCAGTGGGTGCTAACAACAGTCAGGCGGCCGAAACGGCGTATAAACAGCTGCAAACGGCAACTAATCAGGAAACGCCGCTGGTGAATGAAGTAAATGGATATTGTGGTGGAACTCCACAAAGCTAATGTGACATAGACGGATGTGCAAAGTGGTGTTCCGCGCGTTGTGTGGGGCACCACTTTGCATATCCGTCGAAGTATCATTTGAAGTGCCATTTGTCGAAGTAGCATTTATCGAAATGCTCCGGGTGCTATATGCTCTACTGCACCATAGCGAGCGGTTGCGGAAGACGACGGGTCTGCCTGCTGCATGAGCCATACCCACATCTGGTCGCCAAACGAGAAGTGCCACCATTCATTGGGATGCTGGCAAAATCCAGCTTCAAGCATGATGGTGCGAAGCCGTTGACGGTTGGTATGGAATGTTGCGCTGAGGGGATGGGCGATCGCCCCTTCCTCAGCAAAAAAGTTGGGATATGACCGGGGAGACAGTTCATCAATGGGGGAACCCATATCCACGACCTGTTCGGTTGCGTCTACCAGCGTGATATCTACGGCGGCTCCGGTGCTGTGGGGTGGCGGGGTGGCCGGATTGGGGTTGGGAACGGCCCAGAATTGATACACCTGCTGTAAGACATGCGATCGCTGTTCTTCAGAAAGCTGCTCTAGCGTCAGCCCTTGTGCCCGAACTGTTTCGGCCAGCGTGTAGTCCACCATAAATTGCTGAACGGCCAGAGGGCGATAGGCATCAAAGATTTGAATGCGCCAGCCCGGATGCTGGCATTGCAGTAGCGTTTGCGCGGTGATGAGGCGATCGAGAACCCCTTGCCGCAGATAAAACGGAGATTTATTGCCATAGGGAGCGCCCAGCTTTGCGTAGGGGTGAGGTGTTTCGCGCGCAAAGACGTCGGGTGGGATGGGAACCAGTGCTTCTCTGCAATCTTGGATGGGAATTCTATGGTACGGCTTCATGTGGATGAATTTTGTTAGTCATTATTACTTAGAGCCAATTGTCATCTCGCGATCGCTCAAGATATATTAAGAACAGTAACAGCATTTCCCCTCTTGTCGCCAAGTGTGCTTGGTGTAAGGTCTGAATCATTTGCGAGGCGTTTTCCGTGGTTTTATCATCCTTAGCGTTTACCCCATCTTCTGAGTCGTTAATCAGTGAGTTCTTTCAGCGATCTGCCGGGCAGTGGCGTTCGGAACGGCGCTACTATACGCTTCCAGATGGTGATGTGAAAGAGATGGTAAGCCAGATCACGATTCGCTTTTTGGAACAGGGATCTCCTGAACTGATTAGACTGGCGCAACTGCACGGGCTAACAGATAACGGGATTTTAGTGTGCGGAGCTGAGGTAACGTGGGATAGCGCCGATTCGGTCTCTGGCAATAAGCAATCGCAGGGAGACACGCTGTTTGGTGTCTTGGGAAATACGCTGTATCGAGATCGCGGCTTCGCCACCACCAAACCTGTCACCGCTGAATATTACTTCACCAACCCAGAAACCCTATGCTTGCGCACGGAATACAAAGGGTCGGTCTTTGAAGAAGAGCTAAAGTTGATTGGCCGCCAATATCGCACCCGGCAAACCATCATTTCGCGGGCTGGGGAGCAAGTCATGATTGGTCAATATCTGGAAAAGCGCATCTAAACCCAAGGTTATGGTGAGATATGGAGGTTCCCGCCGGGAATCTCCATATCTCACCGTGTTTGTCTCACGCTATGGTTACTCCCGATAAAGACCACTACAATTTGTTGAGTTTTGTGGACTAACTAACCGTAAGATGGAATTCGTTCCCGTTTGTTGTTAAGCGCGGTTAGCCTGTGAAAGTATTCGTCTTCCATACTCCTGAACTGACCCCAACCGATTGGATGCCAGACTGTGCGATCGCGGTTGATGTGCTTCGGGCCACCAGCACAATTGCAACGGCATTGGCATCGGGGGCGGAAGCGGTACAGGTATTTAGCAGTATTGATGAGTTGATGTCTGTGAGCGATCGCTGGCTTCCCGAAAAGCGGCTGCGGGCGGGCGAACGAGGTGGCGGCACGGTAGAAGGATGTGATTTAGGCAACTCGCCCCTGGACTGTACACCGCAACGAGTGGACGGCAAGCGACTATTTATGAGTACCACTAACGGTACTCGCTGTCTGGAACGAATTCAGCAGGCTACAACTGTTCTAACCGCCGCGTTAATTAATCGCAAAGCTGTGGTTGACTTTTTACTAGAGAAGAATCCTGAAACGGTCTGGATTGTTGGATCGGGCTGGGAAGGCTCCTTCTCTTTAGAGGATACGGTGTGTGCTGGAGCGATCGCCCACAGTTTGAGTAGCCATTTAGCTACTACAGATGACACATCGGATGAGCTGGCGGGCAATGATGAAGTAGTGGGAGCGATCGCCCTCTATGCAGAATGGCAAGATAAGCTGCTAGAGCTAATGCATCACGCCAGCCACGGCAAACGCCTGCTGCGTCTTGGCGTTTTGGACGATCTAAAGTATTGCGCTCAAACCGATACGCTGGATGTGCTGCCGATTCAGCGCGAGCCAGGGGTTTTGATCAAGAATTAATCAGTATCCGTCATTCGCTCGATCGCCATCCAGTAGGTAGCGCTATTTACCTGAATTTCGCCCCGGTCGATGGCTGTGGTTAAGCTAAAACTTTTGCGACGCTGTGTGGTCAGACGCAACGCCTCTGTTGTCACAGGGACAAAAACAAACGGGATATAAGCCCCTAGAAAAAGAGCGGCTGCGAGGCTCCCGATCATCAATATCGCGATGCTCATACGTTCTTAATGGTGGCTACAACAATTGCACCATCCGAATCTGTACTTTACCACCCGTTTGCTCGAATTACGATTAGGCTGGGATTAGAGCAGTAATTCTCATTTTGAAACCGATTGCGGGTTTTGCGCCCCGGACGGGGCGCAAAACCCGCAATCGGTGGGATGGAGGCTCGCCACAAGCGAGCCTCCATCCCACCGATTTGCATCATGAGAATTGCTGAAGTTAAAGGTTCTTCTAAACGGTTGATTTGTGACGTCTGTATTTGCTGCTGAGCGACTTTTATTCACCCCAGCCACGCCGGAATCGGGGGCGATCGCCACTATTTTTGCCTTCCCGAATGACTACAATCTGGGGATCACCAGCTTGGGATATCAGGTGGTCTGGGCCACGCTGGCATCGCGGCCCGATCTATCGGTGAGTCGATTATTTACCGACGTTCACGAGCCACTACCGACGCAACCCGAATTAGTTGGCTTTTCCGTGTCCTGGGAATTGGACTACGGCAATATTTTGAACCAGTTGGAACAGCTTCAGATTCCCCTGCGGGCCAGCGATCGCATGACGGATCATCCGCTGGTATTTGGCGGTGGGCCAGTGCTGACGGCTAACCCGGAACCCTTTGCTGACTTTTTTGATGTGATTTTGCTGGGCGATGGGGAAGTCCTGCTGGTCGATTTTATTGAGGCGTATCAGCGGGTCAGAGGCGGCGATCGCTCCACGCAACTGCGCTATTTGGCAACGATTTCCGGTTTGTATGTGCCCAGTTTGTACGAGGTAACGTACATCAGCCCGGATGGGCCGATTCAAGCAATTCAGCCGATTGATGCAGAGATTCCGGCACTGGTTGAAAAGCAAACTTATCGCGGTAACGTGCTGTCTGCCTCGACGGTGGTGACGGAAAAAGCGGCTTGGGAAAACATCTTTATGGTCGAGGTGGTGCGAAGCTGCCCGGAGATGTGTCGCTTTTGTTTGGCGAGCTATCTAACGCTGCCATTTCGGACGGCCAGCCTGGAAGGTTCGCTGATTCCGGCGATCGAACGAGGATTGCAGGTGACCAATCGGTTAGGCTTGTTGGGGGCTTCGATTACTCAACATCCCGAATTTGAAACCCTATTGGATTATTTGAGCCAGCCTCAATTTGACCAGGTTCACCTCAGCCTGTCTTCCGTTAGAACCAACACCGTCACGCAAAAGCTGGCCGAAACGCTGGTGAAGCGGGATAGCCGTTCCATTACGATCGCCGTTGAGAGCGGTTCTGATCGGCTGCGTCAGGTGATCAACAAAAAGCTAACCAACGATGAAATCATGCAGGCGGCGGTCAATGCCAAAGCGGGCGGACTCAGTGCCCTGAAACTGTATGGAATGGTGGGTTTGCCCGGAGAAGAACCGGAGGACTTAGAAGAAACAGTTGCGATGATGCGTAATGTCAAACGAGCCGCTTCTGGACTCCGGCTGACGTTGGGATGTAGTACCTTTACACCCAAGGCCCACACGCCGTTTCAATGGTATGGGGTGAATCCGGAATCTGAGAAGCGGCTGAAATCTTTGCAGAAGCAACTGCGGCCTCACGGAATTGATTTTCGACCGGAAAGCTATAACTGGTCGGTGATTCAAACGTTAATCGCGAGGGGCGATCGCCGTCTCTCACACTTGTTGGAACTGGCGCGACACTATGGCGATTCGTTAGGCAGCTACCGTCGTGCGTTTAAGGAGTTGCGCGGACAGTTGCCCAGCCTCGATTTTTATGTTCACACCCAATGGGAGGCCGATCAGGTGCTTCCGTGGGATCACTTGAAGGGGCCGCTACCCAAGGCAACGCTGCTAAAACATCTGGATCAAGCCAAGGCACATTTCCTAACTCCTCAGCCCATTTGACACGTCGTCAGAACACCTGACCTTAATTCGATGCCGAGATTCTAACTACTAGGACGACAAATGCGGTAGGAGCGGTTCGCGAACCGCCCCTACAAGAACATTCAATTTAAGGTGTAACCCCTACGCGATGACTAAACGTGAAATTGATGACTAGTTGATCGCCTGGATAACTGCTGGGTAGGGGATCAAACGGTGCAGCCTCAATCACAGCTTGTAATGCGATTTGATCAATATCATCTGAGCCGGATGATTGCTTGATGCTTACATTTTCTAGTTGGCCTTCGCGATTAAGCGTGAATCTGACAACGGTAACGCGAGTGGTATCTGGAGCAACCTGCTGCCAATGATGGTCAACCTTTTGATCTACTGTCGAGATATAGGTTCCCAGAATTGGGTCTTGGGCGGTGTCTATGCCGACCTCGTTTGAGTCCGTCGTGCGGTTCGGGTTGGTTGAGCCATCTAACCCTGCCCCCGCATTGTCTGGTTCTTGAGCAGACTCAGCTGGACTGACAGGGGGAGCCACTTGAGGAGATGAAGAGGCGTTGGAGGGTGACTGAGCTGACTCCGTGGGTGCGATGGGAGATGAAGCTTGAAGGTGCGGCAATGCAGATGGTGTAGCTCCATGCATCACAGAGGGCGTGTTTCTAGACTTGGGTTTCGGATCGGCTTCTGGTTCTAATGATTTGGTGGATGGGCCGCTGTTGGCGATCGCCGGAACAACTCTACCCACATTAGCTGGGGAAGACGGCAGAATAGGTTTGACCGTGGGAGATGCAGGGCGATTTTCCAGGCCCGGTTTGCCTGCATTGACAGGCGCATCAGCTTTTTGAGTCCCGCCAGCTACAGCATTGACGCTGGAACGATGCTCGGTTACAACGGGCGGTTGGGTATCGGGAACATCCAGATAGACAAATTCAATCGGCTGCGCGGGCTGTTCTAGAGAATCGCTGGGGTGGGTTGGCTGATCTGATGCTCGCAGAACCCAGGTGAGGATGCCGAGATGCAGGGCCATAGCGATCGCCAAATACAACACAATGCGATCGCCCCGTTGAGCGGCAAACTTGAGACGATAGCGGTGGGCCAAATCCATCCGGGCAGGCAGGTGAGAAAGTTAAAAAAATTACCTATCAGACACTCTATACCAATCCACCGTTAATCCACCTGATATTTCGCCGCAATTCTCCTGTGGAAACCGATTGCGTTTTTGGCGCGCCCGTCGGGCACACCGAAAACGCAATGAGTGGCAGTGCAACCCCAACGACGGCGGGCTTGCATTGCCACTCATTGCATCATGGGAATTGCTGGATATTTCGTCCAAATGAGAACAACGATGGATTATCATTAATTCTGGTAAAGCCTTTGAATCATTGTTCTATCAAATCACTTATGGATATCTTGACGTTGGGATGGGTTTCTTTGCTGGTGGTATTTACCTTTTCAATCTCCCTGGTTGTTTGGGGTCGCAACGGTTTCTAAGTGAACTCCCTATGAGTTTTGACGTATCCCCCCTTGGTTTTCTTGCGATCATCGCGTTTGGTCTCTTGATCGCTGTTACAGGTGGCATCGCTTACCTGACAGCGGCTGAATGGCGCGATCGCCGTCGTCAAGAGAAAGAAAAACGCAAACAATAGTTTATTTTTAGCAACGTGGCCTGATTGAAATCCAGTTCTTGTAAGCGAGAAGCACGGCTTAGCCGTGCTTCTCGCTTTTGTATATGGATTTTGCTCGTTCAACAGGGCACAAATCCCGCAAACGGTGGCTATACAAGTCCGCCTGGGGTGAACTTGCACGGCCATCGTTTTGCATGAGACATGTAGCGTGGAGGCAGCCTGCCCAACGAATTTGGTATAACGGCTAACAGCCAATCGTTTAAAGCTGATCGCTAATAGCTTACGAGAGTCAAACTGCCCCCGATGACTGACTAACCATTTACTCAATCCTTTTTTATGACCACTGCTGATGCGCTCAACTCGTTGCCTACAAATTCTTCACCTGTTTCCCATCCTTTAGAACCCCTCACAGCAGAAGAGGTGGCGTCTGCTGTTGCGATCGCGCGGGCCGACCGTCCGGTGGGAGAGCACTTTCGGTTTCCCTGCGTGATGCTGCGGGAACCGCCAAAATCGGTTGTGTTGGCGTATCAACCGGGAGACGTGGTTGAACGAGAGGCGTTTTTAATTTTGCTGGACAATGCGACGGGAACGACCTATGAAGCGATCGCCTCACTCACTCAAGGAAAGATAACGTCCTGGAACGCCATTCCTGATGTCCAGCCTAATATCATGGCTGATGAACTGGCGGAGTGCGAGGACGCGGTTAAAGCGCATCCGGGATTCAAGGCTGCTTTAGAGAAACGGGGGATTACCAATCTGGATGAAGTGGTGGTTGATCCGTGGGCGATCGGCAATTTTGGCTTTGAAGACGAGCTAGGTCTGCGGCTGTCGCGCTGTCTCTGCTACGTTCGCACCACGCCGGATAGTAACTTTTATGCTCGCCCGATCGATGGGTTGGTGCCCGTCGTAGATTTAAACAAAATGGAGGTGCTGCGGATTGAGGATACGGGAGGGGCACCCGTTCCGCCAGAAGTGGGGGAATATGAACCGCAATTTATTCCCAAACTGCGAACCGATATTAAACCACTCCACATCACGCAACCCGACGGGCCGAGCTTCGAGGTGAATGGGCATCATATCCGCTGGCAAAAGTGGCAGATGCGGATTGGCTTTACGCCGCGCGAAGGTCTGGTTCTCTACACGGTAGGCTATGAAGACGAAGGACGACTGCGGCCTATTTTGTATCGGGCTTCGCTGGCCGAGATGGTCGTGCCCTATGGAGACCCCCGATTGCAGCATTTTCGCAAGAATGCCTTTGATTTGGGTGAACACGGTGTGGGAATGCTGGCCAATTCTTTGACCTATGGCTGCGATTGCGTCGGAGAAATTTACTACTTTGATGCGGTTCTAACGAATAGCCGAGGAGAGGTCGCGATTACCGAGAATGCAGTCTGTTTGCATGAAGAAGATTACGGCATTCTCTGGAAGCACACCGATTGGCGGCGAGATCATGTAGAAGTGAGGCGATCGCGCCGTTTAGTGCTCTCCTTTATCGCCACGGTAGATAATTACGAATATGGTTTCTTCTGGTATTTCTATCAGGATGGCACCATTCAGTATGAAGTCAAGCTGACGGGAATTCTGCTGTGCGGGACGTTAGACGATTACCCTAAATACGGCACATTGGTTGCACCAGACCTGAATGCTCTGAACCACCAGCACTTTTTCTGCATGAAGCTGGATTTTGATATCGATGGCAGCGCGAATTCAGTGTACGAAGTGAATTCAGAAGCAGAGCCGATGGGGCCAGACAATCCTTACGGCAATGCCTTCTTCGCCAAATCGACGCTGCTGGCTACCGAACTGGAAGCTCAGCGGATTATTGATCCGCTCACCGCGCGCTACTGGAAAGTGGTGAATCCATCGGTGACGAATCGACTGGGGCAACCTGTGGGCTACAAGATTATCCCTGGTGAGAATGTGTTGCCATTTGCCCATCCCGACGCGCCTATCCTGAAACGGGCGGGTTTCATGACCAAGCATCTATGGGTCACGCCCTATTCGGATGATGAGAAATATCCCACGGGCAACTATCCCAACCAGCATCCCGGTGGCGAAGGCTTGCCCAAATGGACACAGGCCAATCGCCCGATCGACAATACCGATGTTGTCGTCTGGTATGTGTTTGGACATCACCACATTCCCCGTCCGGAGGACTGGCCCGTCATGCCCACTGCTTATTCTGGGTTCATGCTCAAACCCGTGAGCTTCTTTGATGCCAGTCCAGCGATCGACGTCCCGCCATCGATGACGAAGAACGGAAGTTGTCATCATCATTCATAAGTGAACGTGAATTTGATCGCGCCATTTCAGCCGCGCGTCGCGCGGCTGAAATGGCGCGGAAACGTTTCTGTGCATTCGTTGAATTCACGTTTTTCACGAACTACAAATTCTCGATCGCCACAGGTTCGATCGCATCCGCTAAGGTGAAGCCAAACACTTTGGAATAGAAATAGAGTTCTCCATCAAGCGATCGCTTGATGTTCTCAGCTTTTCTGAATCCGTGCTGTTCGCCTTCGTATAGAACATACGCGACGGGTAAGCCTTTGGCCTTGAGCGCATCGACCATGATCTCCGCCTGGTTGGGTGGCACGATTTTGTCTTCGTCGCCTTGAAAGAAAATCACGGGACAGGAAAGCTGCTCGACAAAGTGAACGGGCGATCGCGCGGTATACAAATCCTCACGTTCTGGATAAGGGCCGATCAGCCCATCTAAATAGCGCGCCTCAAACTTGTGAGTATCTTTCGCCAGCGCCGCCAAATCGCTCACGCCGTAATAGCTGGCTCCCGCCTTAAATACATCCCGGAAGGTGAGCGCTGCCAGAGTGGTATACCCTCCAGCGCTGCCTCCGTCGATACAGAGGCGATCGCCATCGACCAGACCGCGATCGACCAGATATTTGGCACCGTTCACGCAGTCGTCAATATCAACAATGCCCCAATTGCCTTTCAGCCGCTCCCGATACTCGCGACCATAGCCCGTGCTGCCGCCATAGTTCACATCTAGAACGGCGATGCCGCGACTTGTCCAGTATTGAATTCCCGGATTGAAGTTGGCAGAAGTAGAGGCTGTTGGCCCACCGTGACTTTTCACCAATAGTGGCGGACGTTCCGATTCAGGAGCCGCAAAGTCTTGATTTTTGGGCGCGTAGTAAATCGCGTAGGCCGTCAAGCCATTCTCGGTTGGGAATTCGATCACCTCTGGAATGGAAAGATAGCCCGGATCAATTTGCAAACTGCTGGAGCGGCGCAATTCCTCAACCTGCCCGGTGGCCAGATCGAGACGGGCGATCGCACTGGGCTGAGTGGGGGAACCGCCCACAAACACGACAAATCCTGGCCCCACCCGCAAGCCGCTAATGCTGGCATAGGGCGTCTTGATATCCGAGAGTTCCAGCGTTTTGGTATTCAGTTGCGCCAGGTGCTGAATGCCGTTCTCAATGTAGGTGCAAATCAGGCGATCGCTCGATTCAAACCCGTAGGTGGCCATGCGAAACACCCAGTGGGGCAGGCCAAACTCAGCGGCTTTCTCGCAAAGAGGTTCAATCTTGCCTGCGTCTCCAGGTGTGTTGGAGGGATGCCAGCGATACAGGTTCCACCAGTTGGTGCGATCGCCCACAAAATACAGCACGCCATCAGGCGACCATTCCGGCTGAAAAATGGATTCCGATACTCCCCCAGCGATGCATTGGGTTTGTCCAAGTGTCCCATCAGATTGGACTGGAGCCACCCACAGTTCCGTCCCATCCCACGGCATGTTGGGGTGGTTCCAGCTAATCCAGGCCAGGTAAGTCCCATCGGGACTGAGGCGCGGTGACGCATAAAAATCGTGGCCCGACACTAAAACCTGCCCGCCATCTTGCAGTGACGCTCCGGGCAAGGCATCCACAGCCACAATCGTATTGACTGGTTCATGGCCTCCCCCGGTGTGGTCTTCCCGGACGCAAATCAGCCGTTGTCGCGCCTGATCCACCACTGCATCCGCATACCGGAGATCAACGGCAGGTGTGAGCGGTTCAGGCTCTCCGCCAATCTCCTGACGATAAAGCCGCTGGTCGGCAAAGTGCGAAAAGTAAACAACTCCGCGATCAACAATGAAGGAACCGCCACCATATTCATGAACGCGGGTGCGCACGTTAAATGGAGCGGGTGTAATGTCTGTGGTCGCTCCAGCGGAAGTGCGCTGCACGACGACATTCCGGCCTGCTTCCGTGGGACGCATTTCATTCCAATAAATGTCGCCGCCGTCTAAGCTAATCTGACCCAAACTGATCGTGCCAGCCACAATGAGGTCAGAGGTAATTGGGGATTTCCAGGAACCATAAGGGGCGATTTGTAGTCTATTCATTTCTTTCTAAGAGAATGCAACTGGGTAATGAGGCTATAAAAAATTTTCAGGAAACAAATTTGCGCATCACTAAAATGATTATCATAGTACTTCTAAATCAGTCGTAAACGGCGATATTAACTAGCAATTCTCAGTCTGCAAATCAGTAGCCGTGCAACCTCGCCCACGGTGAGGTTGCACGGCTACTGATTGGGAGTTTAACGCGACCTTTGCTCGCACTAAACCCTAAATGGGTTCAAAATGAGAGTTGCTGGATATCAATTATTTCTAAAACAAATTCGTATCTAAAAAAGACTGTTCTCCTATTACTGATCCATCATGAGAGCCAGGATTGAAAACGACATTTTATTTTTGCATCAAGACGATCTGCCCGCTTATAAAAAAGGAGGGTCGGTGGTGCGAAATAGCTACTTCTGGGCGTTAAAGGCGATCGCTGCTCATGCCGCTCGTTCAAAAGATTGGGAATATGACGCAGAGGTTTGGATTGCGTTGCAGCGCTTACTGCTTTCGTTTAGCGAGTCAGGCTATTTGGGATTACAGGAAACCATCTTAGAATTTCCAGTCGATCAGGGTGAAATTCCGTCTGTGCTGCGACCTGTTGCAACGTGGCAATAGTAATAATCATGTTGCGTTATGAGAAGCACCACTCGAAGGGTGGTGTTTCTCATAGGATCGCGAACAAATTAAAACCAAATTTTTAATTTTTGAAAGCGCGGCAGAGCCGCGCTTTCAAAAATTAAGTTTCGGGTTTTATTAAATCCACAATCCATAACAGTTATTGAAAGCTCACTTTTAATAGTGAAAGATCATCTTCAAAGGTGCCGAGGTGATTAAGCTGCTGAATCTTTTGCAAAATCGCATCGGGGCTGGCTTTGTGGTCCGCATGAGCTAACACATTGACGAATGCATCTAATCCCCATTTACTATTCGGTTGTATGTCTTGATTAAAGTCATATATTCCATCACTAAAAATGTAGAGCGTGCTGTTTGGGGGAATACCGTAGCGATCGCTTTTATAGGCTGCTTCTGGCAACATGCCAACGGGTAATCCTGGCGTTTTGAGTGGTTTAATGTGTGGCAGAGTATCTGCAATGGGTGAAATTAAAATAGCGGGAGGATGGCCTCCAGTTGCATAGGTTAATTGGCGCTTCACCTGATTGTAAACGCCATACCAAATCGTGAAATATTTATCATTTTGGCTATCCATTTGAAACGTTTCATTTAAAGCCCGAAGCACATCATGAGGGCGATAAAAATTAACGTCGGGTAGCGATTGAGATCGTAATAAATTAAATAGCGTAATGGATGGTAATGCGGCTCCCAATCCATGTCCAGACACGTCTAACAAATAGATTACGAGATAATCTGGATCGAGCCAAAAGTAATCAAAACAATCGCCTCCCAACTGTCGCGATGGGATAAATCGCGATTCGATCGAAATTTTGCCCGTGATGGGAGAGGGAAGGAGCGATCGCATATAGGCTGAGGCTTCTGCCAGCTCGGTCTCTAAAATGCGCTTTTGATTTTGCAAATCAACATTCACCTGATGCAAGCGCAATCCAGCTCTTACTCTGGCCTGCAATTCGCTCATCTCAATGGGTTTGGACAAAAATTCATCGGCACCTGCGTCTAACCCTTTGATCCGATCCTCCACGGCTCCGCGCGCCGTTAGCAAAATTAGGAACGTTGTAGATAAGTTGGCGTCAGCTTTAACCTGACGGCATACTTCTAGCCCGTCTACAAGAGGCATCATCCAATCGCAAATGATGAGCGCCGGACGAATTTGTTGGGCGCGCTCTAAGCCTTCCTGTCCGT
>DATNPS010000330.1:0-8022 GCA_036703095.1 Crinalium sp.
TCTCATCTGTCATAAGGATATCTCTTGATTCAGTTGAACCGTCATCCTTGTTCCTTGGTCAGGACTACTGTCGATCGCAAATTTGCCATCACATAAGTCTACAATCTGTTTCACAATGGCTAACCCTAGCCCCAGCCCTTGCTGTTCATGCAGATCCCGGTCAAATTGAACATATGCACCTAAATCTGCAATTTGTTCACGGCTCATCCCCCTACCGCGATCGCTCACCACCAAGTGAAATTGTTGACCAATCCTGACGCTTTTTAACAAAACAGGCGTTCCAGCTTCAGAAAATTTAAAGGCGTTATCTAACAGCTCCTCCTCAATTTTCTTTAAAAAAGCATCAGAGATTCGGACTGCCGCATCATCCAGGTCTAACTGGAGATCCGTTAAGCGTTCATATTCATCTGCCTTGCGTCTGGCCCAATCCTCCATGTAAGCCCGGGTAGAATAGGTGATCGCTTGCTTCACCTGCTCCAGGCGATTCGAGTGCATTTTCAAGAGTTCTAACTGAGTGTAGAACAGGAAATTTCTGCATACCCGATTGAGTCGTGTAGCCGAGCGATGAATGCACTGAACTGCATCCGAAACTTCCGTTTCAGATGCATCATGATGTTGCAGCAAAAAATTAGTAAAGCCGAGAATGCTATTTAATGGGGTATTGATCTCATGTGGCAACGAGGAACTAATATTCTTACGCAATGCCTCCAGTTTGAGCTGTTCCTTTTGCAGCAAAATCGCCTGAGCCTGTTGTACTTCCAGTTGCTTTGCTTTATTCTGCTCTATATACTCCTGCGTCTTTTCAATAGTTCTTTCCAGTTCTTTAAAGTCAATGGGTTTCGTCAAGAAATCAAACGCACCGAGATTCATCGCCCGACGAATGTTTTGCATATCATTGTAGGCTGACATCACTACGGCCTTGAGCGTGCTGTTGACTTGAGAGAGCGCACTCAGCAACGCCAAGCCATCCATCTGTGGCATGTTGATGTCAGTTAATATCATGTCGATCTGGCAATCTGTCTGCAATTTTTGCAGAGCTTCTATGCCATTCGATGCAAAGATAAAATCAAATTTCTTGGAGTGGATCTGCTTTCTAAAACGTTGTTTGATTAAACGCTCTAATGCCAGTTCATCATCCACAACCAAAATTCTAGCGGGCCTCATCTCACAAACATCCATAGAAAATTTGAAGAACCAAATTAGTTAGGGGTCAGAGAGAAACTAGACATGGTTCCACCGGGATCAAGTTTAAATTCGATAAATACATAAAGTTGCGGTCTGCGTCTGGCACAAACCGCAAATCCGCGTCATTTTCACTGCGCACAGTGCGGTTGAAATGGCGCGATCGCATTTATCTGATTTAGAGCCATGATTTCGCGGCTAAAACTTAAATTATTATAATGGCAAAAATCATACAGCCTAAATGTGGAAATTTTGTGGCAGCAATTCTAATGATGTAAATTGGTGACCGTGTAAGCCTGGGATGACGACCGTTATAGATTCACAGGCAAGGTGATGATGAACTCCGTATAAACACCAGGTTCAGACTCTAGCTGCAATGAGCCTTGATGCTGTTTCACAATAATTTCATAGGTAATCGACAGCCCCAATCCCGTTCCTTCTCCCGTCGGTTTAGTAGTGAAAAACGGTTCAAAAATTTTGTTGCGATAGTTTGCAGGAATCCCTATTCCGTTGTCTCGAATTCGGATTTCGACTTGTTCATTCAGGTTGCGGGTCGTCACGGACAGCGTTGGTGTGAACTCCTGCCCCATCTCCTGCTGTTTTCTCTGAATGGCATAAAGGGCGTTATCCATCAAATTGATTAAGGCACGGCTGAGTTCATTGGGCAGCAGTTGAATTTGACCAATACTGGTATCAAACAGTTTGTTAAAAACAACCGTAAATCCAGCACTCTGAACGCGTCTGCTGTGGTAAGCCAAGTCTATAGCTTCATCCAGGAGTCCATTTAAGTCAGACAGTTGCAAAGAACTATTCTCCATACGCGCGTGTTGCATCATACTGCTAATGATGCGTTCTGCACGTTGACCGTGTTGATGAATTGCAACCGCATTTTCACGGAGATCTATCAAAAGCTCTTTCATTAGAGTTAGGTGATTTCCACCTAGACTCTCAGATATCGCCTCCAGTTCTTCCAATAATTCATCTGTCAGTTCAACAGAACTTTCAGCATAGTTGTTCACAAAATTAAGAGGATTTCGCAACTCATGCGCGATCCCAGCTGTCAGCGTTCCGAGTGCAGCTAATTTTTCCCTGGCAATCATCTGTTCCTGTGCGGCCTTCAGCTCATCCAGGGCTTTCTTTAAAGCTGATTCTACGGTTTTCCGATGTTCAATTTCCTCAACGAGATGTTGATTTTTATCTTGGAGGGTTTTCGTTAAACTTTGGATCTGCAAATGCGTTTTGACTCTAGCCAGCACTTCTTCTTTGCGAAACGGCTTGGTAATATAATCCACGCCTCCCGTTGAGAAGGCTCTAATCTTATCGCCAATGTCGTCCAGTGCACTTAAGAAAATGATTGGAATATGCTGGGTGCGCGAATCTGCTTTTAATCGCTGACACACTTCATACCCGTCCATTCCAGGCATCATGATGTCGAGCAAAATTAAATCAGGGGGATCGAGCTGCGCCGCATCTAGGGCGTGAGCACCATCTAGAACTTTACGGGCTTTATATCCCTCACTATTCAGGATTTCGGATAGGAGATGTAGATTGTTTGGCTTATCATCAACGACCAGGATGTTTACGCGATCGCTCATCATATAGCAGTTCTAGATCATTGATTCAGAGCAGTAGTTGTGTCAAACACGTCTCTTTAGCATCAGCAAATTTTCATGATGTACATCTGTGGTCGAGCAATCTCCCCAGTTACGAGGCTACACGGCCACCGATTGCGGTTTTGCACGCCCGACGCGCCCGACGGCTGAGCAAAATCGTAACCGATTCAAAAATGAGCATTGCTGCTTTAGAATGCGCTTTCTACAAGCCATCTTAGGCTTGCTATATAATACATCAGACTTTCGCACGCATCGGGATTTAAGCAACATTGCCAGCAATTCTCAGTATGCCATCGAAAGCAATTCAAGTTCGCCTGCGGCGAACTTGAATTGCTTTCGATTTTGGGTTTTAAGTAGGCAAGCCTAATTAAACCAAACCCAGAAAACCGGGGGAGTGCCCCGGAGGGGCACTCCCCCGGTTTTTCTATCTAATGTTTAATTGTGTCTACCTACTTACACGTCCGACGGGCGCGCTAAACCCAAAATTAGCTTTAAAGAAAAGACCATCATTGCAATTCACCCACTTTTAGCCCCACTAGGATCAAGCTCCAGACTTGCTTAAAATCCGCATCGATCGCCGAATCACTCCATTCTGAGGCATGAGCTGGATGATGAAACCGAACCGTAGCATTGAAAACCGCTTTTGCAGTTGACTCAGCATCCAGCACCTTAAACTCATGGTTGGCGATACCTCTGTCAATAATCCTCGCCAGTTGTCCAATCAATTCATCCACATGCGCTTTTACGACATCTCGTGCTTCTTCTGCGATCGCAGCATAGGTGGCAAACAGTTCCGGATCATCCAACACTTTTTGACGTTTCAGCGTGATTAACTGTTGCAACCATCGATACAGGCGTTCAGCAATATCGCCCGATTCATTTCCTGATTCATTCGCGATCGCCATCAGCGGAGCTGAAACCCGATGCAGCCACCGTTCTGCCACCGCATCGCGCAGAGCAGCCTTACTCGGAAAATGCCGATAAATGGTACCGTGACTCACCTCCAGGAAACGAGCGACATCCACAACCGTCGCCTTCGCTGGCCCATAACGCCGTAAAACGTCTTCTGCGGCGTCTAGAATCCGCTCCGGTGTCAACGCTGAATCATTCATGCCATCTGGTTAGTACCTGTACACACTAAATTACCCGAAATCGGTAAAGGTACGTCCCAAAACCCACACCCGTTACAGGAACATAACCCGTCCCTGTAACGGATGCAAGAGCTGAATTATCTCTTTTCACTATCCAGCAGTCCCATCTGGCCAGAATCGTAGCGATCGCCCGCGACCGCATCTGGAGGAATAGCGGATTCAATTTCAGCCAGATCAGCGTCGTTCAAATGCAGATTTAATGCACCCAATGCCTCGTTCAGGCGATCGCGTCGTCTGGCTCCAATCAGCGGAATAATATCATTGCCGCGTGACATCACCCAGGCGATCGCCACTTGAGCAACCGTCGCATTCTGTTCCTGAGCTACATGACGCAGAGCCTCAACCAGCGACAAATTCCGATCCAGATTCTCTCCCGAAAATCGCGGCAAATGTCCCCGAAAATCTTGCGCTTGCTCAGATCGTTCTTTTGACCAGTGCCCGCTCAACAGCCCGCGCGACAGCACCCCATACGCCGTAACGGCGATTCCCAATTCACGCACGGTCGGCAAAATCTCGGCCTCAATGCTCCGACTCAGCAGCGAGTATTCAATCTGAAGCCAGCTAATAGGATGCACCGTATGGGCACGCCGAATCGTGTCAGCCCCCGCCTCCGATAATCCAATATGACGAATATACCCGGCCTGAACCATTTCGCTAATCGCCCCAATCGTGTCTTCAATCGGCACGGTCGGATCAACTCTGGCAGGTTGATAAAGATCTATATAGTCTGTTCCTAATCGTTGCAGGGTATAGGCCAGAGATGTTTTGACCGCAGCAGGACGACCATCAAATCCAATGAAGTGACCATCGGGCGATCGCAGTGCGCCAAATTTTACAGCTATAAAAACATCCTCTCGCCGTCGTCCAGCCAGCGCTTCGTGCAGCAGAATCTCATTGTGACCCATTCCGTAAAAGTCACCTGTGTCGAGCAACATAATTCCTGCATCGAGAGCCGCATGAATCGTGGCGATACTTTCCTCACGGTCAGCGGGGCCATAAAAATCAGACATCCCCATGCAGCCAAGCCCGATCGCTGACACCGTTGATCCGTTCGTACCAAGCTGACGTGACAACATAGCGACTTCTCCACTAGCGTGATGAAGCCAGCATAGCAAGACAAATGACAAAAATCAATATTTGTCATTGTTACCTCGGCAATTCTCATGATGTGAATCGGCGGCAAGGTTACCCTGCCGTCAATTAAGGGTTTTGAACGACCTAGTGTGTGCAAAACCCTGAATCAGTCTCAAACTACAGCAATCGCACACCATGCTTGCGGCAAATGGTTTCGAAAAGCTCCAGATCAGGAGGCATAGACGTAATCTTCTCACCCACCTCTTGGTAAAAAGATCGCGCAAACGCAGGAATCATCTCAAGTAAACGAATTGTAGGTGAACATACTCTAAAATCATGCGCGACATTAGCGGGAAGATGCATCAACGTACCTGCGGTTACGAAGGATTGACGTCTGCCAATGTGAACTTCCATTTCACCTTCCAAAACGTAAAACGTTTCTTCCCAGGGATGTGTGTGCAGTGGCGCTCCGTGGCCTTCAGTTCCCGTAATTTCGTGCATCACCCAACCGTTGTTCGTATCATCGGCTGTAATTTTGGCTGTAAAGGTCAGTCCTAACATCGGAAAAGATTCACCCTGACCGGAAAGAATTAGCTTGGGCGCTTGCATCGTTTTACTCATCGTTGTTAGAACCTCTGCTTTAGAATTGCTGTGTATGGTTTACATGTGAAACCTTGTATCTCCCTCCATCAAGGACGTATGCAAAAGATTAAACCTTTCATGAACGCCTACGAATAAAGCTTTGCCGTGTGTGGCACTAGCGCCCTTCAATAATCTAGAAGTGCCACACACTTCGTTAGAACAGCCTTACCTGAACCAGAAAGCTCTATTTTTAATGCGATCCATTAAAGATCGTGGATTTAATAAAACCCGAAACTTAATGTTGGAAAGTGCGGCTGAGTCGCACTTTCCAACATTAAAAATTTGGTTTTAATTTATCCGTGCTCCTAAGGTTCTCTAACCCAGATTGTTTCAGCGTCATAGAAACATCCTCTTTGTTCTAAGCTAAAGCCAGAGAGTAATAGAGCCAGCCAAATCTTGACCAGCGGCATATCTAATTCATGCTGGATTTGCATTAGTTGAAATACATCCATGTTCTGTTGACGCATCCACTGCGCGATCGCTCTACTCCATGCACTTACATCTTCATCATGCGCCACAGCTAACGCTTGTTCCTTGGCAGACTGCACATCTAACTCATCCACCATTTTTAACAGAGCGGCTTTATCAACTTGTCCCATTACAGATTCAATGGGTTCTGATATCGCGGGTCGAGATGCACGATGCTGCGGATTTGGTTGTTCTAAGATCTCATCCAGATTCAGCGTCATCGTTTGGCGTATAAATCCAGAAAGCATGTCCAGCGTTAGCAGAGGTTCTGATTGATTTGTGTCGTATGTATCTTCCCATTGCATGAGTAAATACTCTGAACGGGAGGCATAAACGTCCGTAATTAGAGCGATCGCCTCTCCTACAATTTGCAATTGTTGTTCTTCAGGAAAAGCCGTTAGTGCTTGCTCTAACTCTTGCCATAGTTTCGTCAAACTAGCGATTTCCGGATGGGCAATTGCGTCTTTAACTGCAACATCAAATGCAAACTCTAGCTGTATTTCCTGCATCGTTTCTCCACCTTAAGCCTTCAGTGGACAGGGATTAATTGGACATTGATGTACAGCCATCTCTTTAATAACATCCTCAAAGCGCTTAATGCCAAACTCGCCGCTAATGACCCCTAACATCTCCTGAATATATTCAGTCACTTCATTTCCCCGCATTCCCATACAGTGAACAGGCTTTACCCCGGCAATCTTTTGATCCCCTTGCCACACCTCAGCGGCGATCGCATGTACAGGCGAATCTTTACTCTGACGATACAAAACCAGCACCGCCGATCGAGCGATTGAAGTGAGCGGTACTGTTAGTTCCCGTGGTTCCGTCGCCTGGGATCTTTTCCCATTCCCAGTTTTTCGGAGGCGACGACGTATGCGATTGCTATCGTCACGATAGCGATAATGGTTACGCCTACGGTGGCAGTCATATCCTCGACCAAAGGTATCACCAGGATTCCAGCAGCCGTCGCCATCTACTCCGTGAAGTGCGATCGCATCATCTACAGACAACGTAGCGCAATGTTGGCACTTTTTATTAACCGGACGACTCACGCCTGAACCTCTCATCCTTAGGCACCACAGCACTAGTTTATCATCTCATTAATTTAGCGTAAGTTTAGCGTAAGCAAGATATTTCATAACTCTTCTACCTCTGTTGCTATAAGCGGGACATAGAGACGAAATGGGTTCTGATAGTAATCTCTGTTGGGACGCACCCAGCGGTTAGAAAAGTGGCGGTTAAAACCACAGCTACCAGAACTAAATTTGCCTTCATAGGTTATGCTCCAGTTCGCGAAGGCAGACTTTGTTCAAATAGTCGTGAATTCTCGCCAGGTTCAGTCCCAACCGTTAGATATGCCCTCTACGGTGCGAGTAATAGAAGAGGTGTCATACATTGCTCCAAGTTTGGACTATCGCAATCGAGGGGTTAGCTAAGACGGAGTGCAGGGGTGGAACCTTGGCTGAGGGCACAGGCCCATACCCCCTGACCTAAACATCTCAACGGTTGCTATAAACATTAATGCTCTGTACAGATAAAATCGGGATTGTAGAGACGAAGTACTTGCATAAAGGTTCTCTAGAACTACGAGCAATGTACACTTGAGAACCGTGTAAGTCTTCAGTTAATGTTGATTACGCCGCTTGGACTGGAGCTAATTAACTTGAAACCTAAGCCCATCCTCGAATATTACACTCAAGCCCCTGGTTCTCAAAGGCTTGCAGATCAATCTCAAGCGTTTGACGATCGCTATCTCCAAGTTGAAGCATTTTTGCAGTCTAAGCAGTTCAAACCCAACACGCAAAAACTTTATAAGCGAAAATTACAGCGTTGGATAAATTGGACAGATCAACCGTGGGCCAGTACAACTGAGGAAAACATTACTCGTTATC
>DATNPS010000344.1:0-2597 GCA_036703095.1 Crinalium sp.
CAAAACGTAGTAGAGACGGGCTGCCGGAATCGCACCGACGACCAGCCAGATCGCCAGATCGCCAATTTTTTCAGGATCAACATTCCGCCGCTTGGCTAGATATTGCGAGAGCGTGACACCCAGTAACACAGCTGAGGCAATCAAAAAGCCGTACCAGCGGACAGTGAAGGTGCCGATCTGAATCATAATCGGCCCCGGAGAGGCGAACTCAGCTAGCACAGGTGGAATTGGCAAATCCATAAATCTTCACAGCAGTCGTGCTCTGTCAGTGTACCAAGCCGTGTACCAAGCCGTGTATCAAGCCGTGTATCAAGCCAGTGTACTAAGCGTGGTCGTGAGCGATCGCCCTTCATAATGGAAACCATGAAGAGACTTATTCGACTCTGTGCGATATCGGTTGGTTTATGGTTGCTGTGGGGGCAGCCTGTGCTGGCTCAAGAGATAGTAGGGCCTGGTTCGGCTCATCCAAATCGCCTGTCATCTGTTTTCACCGATCTATCGCAAGCGAATGTCGTGTATTTAGGGGAAACCCACGACAATGAGGCTGACCATCTCGCCCAACTTCAAATTATTCAGGAATTACATCACCGCAATCCTCACCTGGCGATCGGGATGGAGATGTTTCAGCGACCGTTTCAGAGTGCGATCGATGCGTATCTGCGAGGGGAGATTACCGAAGACGAATTGCGGCAGCAGAGTGAATACGATCGCCGTTGGGGATTTCCGTGGGAAAATTACGCACCGATTTTGCGATTTGCCAAGGCGAATCAGATTCCAATTCTTGCCCTGAATACGCCGACAGAAGTGACGCGTCGGGCGGCACGGAAAGGATTGGCCCTGCTGTCCGTAAGCGATCGCCAGTGGATTCCCCCAATCTCTGAGATTCAGCTTGGCAGTGATGCTTATCGGCAGTTTCTTCGCCCTTTGTACGATAGCTTCCACGATGACGTGGGTTCGAGTGACACATTTGACAGTTTTTTCCTGGCTCAGGTGCTGTGGGACGAAACGATGGCAGATCGTGTCGTTACTTTTTTACGAGCCAATCCAGAGGATCGGGTGATTGTTCTGGCAGGACAGGGACATGTGATGTATGGATATGGTATTCCCAGTCGAGTCGCCCACCGGATGCAGAACGTTCCTCATTTCAAGCAACGGTTGGTGCTGTTAAATCCATCCGACGATGTGCAGAATAGTAGGGAAGAAGGGGCGATCGCCGATTATTTTTGGATTAGCCCTGCAAACTAGCTCAAACGTGAATTTGATAGCCTGATTTTGCAAGCGCGTCGCGCTTGCAAAATCAGGTTTTTGAGAAGGTGGCGCGACGCGCCACCTTCTCAAAAACCTGTTCGTGGAATTCACGTAGCTCAAATACAGCAACGGAGGGGCGCGTCGCGCCCCTCCGTTGCTGTGTTGATCAGAAAGCTCAATGGGTCCAGTAATTGCTTACCAGACCCGAACGTGAGTGAGTTTCAGTTGAATGGATCAAACAAACAAACAAAACAAAACGAACCTTATGGATATAGAGCAAAGTAACTAGGGTTGACAATGTCACAACATTTACATTTCCCAGATATCTAGTTCCTTCAGGGGACTACATAGCCTTGGCGATGAATTCAAGGTTTATCAAAATACGGGTGGGATAAGAGACCGAACTCGAATCACCGTTAACGTAGTTGATACCTTGCAGAAATTAAATGCTGCGTGGTTTAGAGCGGGAGGCACTGGCTCTAAAGCCGAGTGGTTTTTAGATGTAGTGACTTGTGCCTTGTTTATTAAGATAGTGCCTTCCTGAGAAATTGCAGCCACCCATTCACCAAAATTCATTCTCATTGATAAATAGAAACGATCTAAAAAGCATTTCTTAAATCTCGTATAGCTGTAGTCATGTCCGTTAGGACATCGAAAACCAAGAGGAGGTATGGGGGCTTCGCCCCCAGCCAAGGGTTTCACCCCTGCACCCCGTCCTAACTCGAATGAATACAGCTATAAATTCGATAGCCCGATTTCGCGTGCGCGACGCGCACGCGAAATCGGGCTAGTGGGAGAATTCGCGTGGCTTTAGGATGCTGCTCTGAAGTTGTAGGTACGCTCTCTCGTTTGAGCAGCGGTGATGAAGGCATCAAAAATGCGCTGCTGAAGCGGATCTTCTGCTGATGACAGCTCAGGGTGCCACTGGAGAGCGATCGCCCAGGGATGATTGCCATGTTCTACCGCTTCAATCAAGCCATCAGGTGCGTAAGCGGCAGCCTGCCAACCGGGAGGTACGGTTGTAACGGCTTGATGATGCCAGGAAACGACATCCAGATGTGAGCCACCTATGATTTGAGCAAGCTGGCTGTCAGGCACTACTTCCACAGGGTGACGCGTTGGACAAATTTGTTCTTCGCGATGCAAAACGCTTGTGCCAAATGCATCGGGCACATGGGACAGCAATTGTCCACCGCTCGCCACGCTCAATACTTGCAGGCCCCGGCAAATGCCTAGAACGGCGATATCCGCCCGAATTGCCCGTCGTGCTAACGCTAGCTCAAACGCATCACGCTCTGGGTCGATTTTGTAAATGGTTGGATGAGACGCCCCGCTGTAGTGGTCGGGGT
>DATNPS010000350.1:0-8033 GCA_036703095.1 Crinalium sp.
AGGGCCGGATCAAGATTCATGCGTTTAAGCAGCATCGGCAACAGGGTTCCCATACTGGCGGCCACCAGCACATTCACCATCATCACCAATGCCGCCACTACAGCCACCCAGCGATCGTGCGGCACGGACCAAATCAGAGACAGCCCACCCAGGGCCAAGCCCAGGGCGACCGCCGTTCCCAGTCCTGCCAACACTTCTTTGCGAAGGATCTGCAAGGTATCCTTGTGGGTTACTTCGCCCACACCCAGACCGCGTACCGTTACCGATAGCGCCTGAATGGCGACATTGCCGCTGGTATTTGACAGAATCGGCATGATCACGGCCAGGACGGGTACCAGCGAAATCACCTGCTGGAAGGGGGCGATCGCACTGGCGGCTCCAATATAAAGTCCAATATTACCCAGCAGCCAGGGCAGGCGCTTTCGAATCGTGACGGTCGGAGGCGAGAGGGCCGCTTCGTCCCCACCGCTCACCCCAGCCAGTTTTTGGATATCCTCAGTGGCTTCTTCTTCCAAAATGTCTACGACATCATCAATCGTGATAATGCCAACCAGACGATCTTCGCGATCCACTACGGGAAGGGCGATCAAGTCATAGCGCTGCATCAGGCGAGCGACTTCCTCTTGAGGCATTTCCGTATAGGCTTTAATCACCCGACCGCTTGCCACATCGCGCACCAGCACATCGGGAATCGTAAATAACAGTTGCCGCAGTGAAATCACGCTAACCAGCTTGCGGTTATTGTCCGTCACGTAGGCGTAGTAAATCGTTTCCTTATCGTGATCCGTCCGTCGAATCTTTTCCAGCGCTTCGCCAACCGTCAGGCCTTCTTTCAAACGAACATATTCCGTCGTCATGACGCGACCCGCTGTCCCTTCTGGATATCCCAGAATGGTAGAGGTGGCTTGACGTTCTTCTGGACTAAGCTGTTGTAATAAGCGACGCACAATTCGAGCAGGCAGCTCATCAAATAGCTCTGCCCGGTCATCCGGACGCATCGACTCGACCAGGTGACGCACATGAGCATGGTGCAGGGAACTCACCAACTCCTCTTGCACATCCGGCGGCAAGTATTCAAAGACATCCGTAGCGTGATCTTTTGTGAGCAGGCGAAAAGCGATCGCCTGACGCTCTGGGGGAAGTTCTGTAATATAGTCCCCGACGTCAACAGCGGGTAGCTGATTTAGCTCCCACTTCATTTGGTTTAAGTCAGCAGCAGTAGCTGACAGAGAAGCCCGAACTTCCTGGGTGAGCATACAACCTCCTGAATCTCCCCCTCGCTGGAAGATTCAACTCACCAGGCTGGGGGAGCTATGTACTGTGGGGTGATGGACTTCGGTCCATAAGATTGATCAATTCAACATCGACGCTTGGTTACAGCATCGCTACCTTGTATCTTAGTCCACAGGGTGACAAATCGTTAAGTAGTGGATGTCACTCGGTAGACAGAATTTATGAATCACTAAAGATTCAAACAAATCTTTCCATCATCAGTATTCCCAAACCGGACAGGCTCTAGAAAATCACGGCAGATTTACGGAACATGAATCACGAACTTGATCGAGTCATGATGCAACGGTGTCTGCAACTGGCCCGCACAGCATCAGGTCAAACCGCCCCTAACCCCCTGGTGGGGTCAGTCGTTGTACAGGACGGGGCGATCGTGGGTGAAGGCTTTCATCCGCGTGCCGGAGAACCTCATGCTGAGGTGTTTGCACTGCGATCGGCAGGAGAACGAGCAAACGGCGCGACGCTCTACGTCAACCTGGAACCCTGCAACCATCATGGCCGCACCCCACCCTGCTCAGAAGCTGTCATCCGAGCAGGAATCGCCAGAGTCGTCGTCGGTATGGTAGACCCCAATCCGCAAGTCGCCGGATCGGGCATTGCGCGACTGCGTGATGCTGGAATTGACGTCACCGTTGGCGTGGAAGAAGCAGACTGCCAGGCTCTGAATGAGCCATTTGTATACCGCATCCTGCACCGTCGCCCCTTCTGCATTCTGAAATATGCGATGACGCTAGACGGTAAGATTGCAACCACAATCGGCCATAGCGCCTGGGTAACCAGCCCAGAAGCGCGATCGCTCGTTCATCAACTGCGCGTCGGCTGCGATGCGATCGTAGTCGGCGGCAATACGGTACGGCGAGACAATCCCCATCTCACCAGTCACGGGGCCGGAACCCACAATCCCCTGCGAGTCGTGATGAGCCGGAGTCTAGATTTACCCACTGAGGCAAATCTCTGGAACACGCAAACCGCACCGACGCTCGTTTTCACCGAGCAAGGCGTCAAACCCGACGTTCAGCAAGCTCTGATTCAACAAGGTGTTGAGGTCATCGAACTGCCCGAATTAACCCCAGCGGCGGCGATGACTCACTTCTACGATCGCGGCTTTCTTGCTGTTCTCTGGGAATGCGGCGGACAGCTAGCGGCCAGAGCGATCGCTGATGGTTCCATCCAAAAAATTCTCGCCTTCATTGCCCCCAAACTCATCGGCGGCACCACGGCTCCCTCTCCCGTCGGCGATCTCGGCTTCACGCAAATGACCGACGCGCTGCCATTAGAACGCGTCACCTGGCGGACGGTCGGACCTGACTTGCTAGTTCAGGGATATCTGCAAGGTTAAACAGAATAGTACGACGCACTACTCTGTTTAACCTTGCAACAATAGTTTTACATACGCCCGATCGCACCGTTGCGTTTCGACCTCATTCACGGGTTGGTAGCCGCTGCTTTCGTAGAGCTTGACGGCTTCTTTGAGGACACTGGCCGTTTCGATCCAGATTTGTTGGAAGCCTCGTGTGGCGATCGCCTCTTCCAATGCAGTCAACAAATAACGTCCCAAACCCTGGCCTCTGGCTTCGGGCAGCAAATACATTTTGCGAATTTCAACCGCCTGTTCGCCTCGTGGAATCGGGTAATATCCGGCTGTTCCAACCAGGCGGCCCTGATGCTCAACTACCCAGAACTCCCCGCCCGTCTGCCAGTACGCCTCTTCCACCTGAATCACATCCTGATCGGCCCCCACTGGCTCGGAACCTAAGCCATATTCGGTAAGAACCGATTGAATTAGCTCAAAAGCCAGGGTGCGATCGTCAGGTTGCCAATCTCGAATTAAAAAATCGTGGTACTGGGTGTGCATGTTTACCAATCAAAAACCAACGCATAGTATAGCTGTGACCACGTTGTTAGGACATCGAAAAATCAAGGGGGTATGGAGGATTCGCCTCCAGCCAGAGGTTCCGCCCCTGCACCCTGTTCTGATCCACATGGCTACAACTATAAAAACAATGCCCGATGAACATCGTGTGGCAAGAATGGGCAAAACGCTAATCAGAACATGAATTCGACGAATGCGTAAGAACGTGCCTCGCGCGACGCGCGAGGCACGTTCTTACGGGATTTCAACTGCGCGACGCGCGCACAAAATCGGGTTAGCGAATTCACGCTGATCAGGAACACCGAGAGTAAGAAGTTGGGAACTAAGGGTTGGGGGATGTAATCGCGATCAAAACTCCAAACACCTGAATCTACATCCACTTAATCCCCAGTTTCTCATCGTTGAGGCATTACTGGCGTTAAGCCGCAACTTCTTGAGGCTCTTTCACAGGCTTGGTTGGTGCTGGCACAGGTTGACTCAACAACGTGGCATAAAGATTGCCCAGTCTGGCAGCAACGCTTTCCCAACTGAAGGCAATTTCTACCCGGTGTCGGCCAGTTTGACCCAACTGATCGCGCCAGAGGGGATCGCTCAAAATGCGATCGATCGCTTTTGCAAACGCCGCATCATCCTTGGGAGGAACCAGCAGCCCAGTCACTTCGGGAACGACGGTAAATTGCAGACCGCCGACATCACTCGCCACAACGGGCGTACGGCAAGCCATCGCCTCAATGGGCACCAGGCCAAACGGTTCGTAATGGCTGGGAACCACACAAATATCCGCTGCCGCGTAGTAGGTTGGCAGAACTGTTTGATCCAAGCGACCGGGGAAAACGGTAATATCGCTCAGTCCTAGCTCGGCCACGATCGCCTCAATGCGATCGCGCTCAATGCCATCACTGCGACCGGGGCAACTGCCACCCCCGATAATCAGTTTCAGATCGGTCTGCCCCCGCAGGCTCGATTGCGCCACAGCTCGTACCAGCGTTTCAATCCCTTTGCGCTTGTCGAACCGACCCACATAAAGCAAGACTTTCGTTTCTGGCGCAATGCCTAACGTTTGCCGTGCTGTGGTGCGATCGACCGAACCGAATCGCTGAATGTCTGTACCACAGGGAATCATTTCGATTTCCCCGTGAGATGACACGAGCGATCGCATATGGTCTACCTCTTGGGGGCTGGTAGCCACCACACAATCTACGGTTTCCAGACAGGTTTTTTCGATCGCCAATCGTTTAGTGGCGATCGGTGGAATATTGTCTACCGTTCTGTATTTGACCGCCCCTAGCGAATGATAGGTATGCACTTGAAAGAGCGGCTGATGTCTCTTCAACTTCATGCCCACCCAGGACGATAGCCAATAATTCGTGTGAACCAGAGAATACGTTATGCCTTTCTCCTTCTGAAACGCTTGAAATTCTTTGACAAATTCAGGAAGATGATCGAATAATTCATCCCTAGACATAAAGGCCAACGGCCCAGCTTTGAGACGAATGGTTCGGCAATTTGGACTGTGCTGAACGATCGCCTCCTGGTCGGGATGGCTGAGGCGGGTGAACATATCCACCTGCCAACCCTGTTTTGCCAGCGTTTCACCCACCTGGCGGACATATACGTTTTGTCCACCTGCTTCTTCCTGACCAATCTCGGCGGCAGGGTCACCATCAACAGAAATCAGCGCAATCCGATGCGTTTGAGCTAAGAACATAGTTGCACCTCATGGTTAGGGACTTTCCTACCCGGACGCTAGTCGCGAGATGCAAAAGCGCCTCCTCAACGTCACGAGCAGGTACAAAAGCAGTAGATACCAGCAAAGGACACTGATGAGGTTCAACAATCACTACAGCTTTACGGGCGCAAGCCAACCTGTTCCTTAAAAGGTGCACAATGCAACGATTCCAAGGAACGATCTGGTTTTTAAGCAGCAAAAAACTGTAGTAAAGGAATGCTGACCAATCAGGTTCCTCTCAACACCGACGAAGTTAGCTGACGGGCTAGGACTGAGAGTGTCCTTCTCTGGATGGGCGAGGGGTAAGGGAACAGTGTTCCTATTCTTCCACCTACGGCTTTCCATCCCAATTAAAGATGCGCCCCAAACATGTGGTTCCTCCGCTCCATGCCTGATCCTCCAAACGGATAAAATTCAGGACAGCGATGGATTAGGTTGACTTATTTAGTTTGTTGTGAAGATACCGTAACCTAATCATTCTCGTCAACCTGTATTTAAGCGAATTATCACGAATTTACAACGATAAACTCTTTGCAAATCTTATGTGATTCCCTTGGAGCAGGAATTCCAGCCGACCTGGAGTTAATGCCAAATGGGAAGGAGCAATAAAAATTATTTGAAGGGAAACAAAACAATACAAAAAATGCTGTGTTTTGATCGATCCGTTAACCAACGTAACTAACAGACATAATAAGCAAGTCCTATAGCTAATCCAGACAGTCTGTAGGGCTTCACCCCTCAGTAGTTTTTACAACATCACTCTACGTTGAATTGCTGAATTTAGCACCTTCAAGAAAAAGACATTTTGGATACAGTTTGATCAACATCCAGTTCCAAAAAACGATCCAATGCTAAATGCATCCATGCTAACGATGAGTGAGGATCTTGAATTGTTTTTTGAAAGCCTAATCCTTGAGCGATCGCCTCATAGTTAGGATGAATAGCTAACGCATAAATATCACAAAGATTAGGAAACTCTTGCTGCATTTGTATGAGTGTTACTTGAGCATCTTTGAGAGACTGGCAAACATAGGAGTGTTGCAGAAATGGAGTATCCACCATCCAACTGCGGACAAACACTGCCAAACAATCGCGATCGCCCGGCAGAGCCATTTGCAGTGGATCATTGTCCTGAACTGTACTCAGATGCAGACTCAATTTGGGCGGCAAGAAAAAGTTTTCTTCAGAGCAACTGGCAACCGGAAATAAAACATAAAATCCAACGGGTTGTTGAGTATCGGTTCGGCGCAAAACCCGCATTCCGTTTGGATATCCCTGCGACCACTGACGCATCACTTTCGCAATTTTGTGAGCCACGGAGGCCGTGTTGTTATTCAACCAGTTGTAGTTGCGGGCGAGAAAACTGGCAACCGGAACCGCATCAGTGCGGGGATTAAAATAATCGGGATAAAGTGCGATCGCATCACCCACCGGAGACGGTAGCAATTCCGACAGCGTCCAGATCCGTAGGGAGGTCGTATTGCCATCAAATGTCTTGCTGACCAGGCCCAGGCTGATTAGCTGATCGATCATCATGCCAGCCGCGCGATCGCTCCCCCGTTCCTTTTTGGCGTAAAACAGTTCTGCGGCTTCTTGATGGGTGCAGGAAACCGATCCTTCAATCGGCGCAAGGTCCATTAAGGGTGATGTCGGGGGCTTATCCTGCTGCTTTAACATGAGATAGGCCCAGAGCCGAATAAAATATTCGGCCCGCAACCGCGTCAACCCTCTGCGTTCTCGCAACAACCGTTCCACATAATAATGCTGTCGTTCCGGAGGAAACCACTGATCCAATGATGCAGGTTCAACTCGCTTAACCATAACCATAGGCACCCCGACATTCACAGAACTAGACCAATGCGTCGGTAGTAGAGCGTCAATACGGCTCACCCGCCAGCATAGAACCTTCTACACCAGAAGCCAAGTGAATTTGGAAATTACGGCAATTCTCCTTTTGAAACCGATTGCGGATTTGGTTCGCCCGTCGGGCGAGCCAAATCCGCAATCAGTGGCAGTGCAACCTCGCCTGCGGCGAGGTTGCACTGCCACTGATTGGCATAGTGAGCATGACTGGGAAATTACAAGACTTCTCATATTGAAATCAATTTGGGGTTTTGCATCCTGATGGAAACGCAAAACCCTAAAGTCATGCATACAAATGGGTGCATCCGTCGATTGGGGAAGAGCGGACTTTGTTTGAGCAGCCGCGAATTTATTCGCTAGCCTATGTCCCAATCGTGAGATGCAACGTACAGGTCTACCCACGGAAATTAATTCCATAGGTAAATCTAAAAATTTCACCCCGTTTCAGATTACTTCACCCTCCTGCATGGCTCTGAGCAGAGCTTCAGAGTACTAGAGGGGTTCTGCTAGCTGCTCATTGCGGCTTCACCAGCCATGCTGTGAAACTAGCTAGCAAGATTTGCAATACAGGGTGATCGACCAATTCTATTGGAAGGACAGCATGTTTTCAGCAAAAACTCTTAAGTACCCCAAATAGGCAAGCTTAGCTACGGATTAAATACATCACATTTTCAGGAGATTGGCAGTGTTTGTTTCAGCTTCAGAACAAAACCAATTGCATCTTCCTCAATCAGCAGCAGATTGTAATTCTGAGTTAGATCACGCAACTGCTGAACTATTTAAAAAACAGCATTTATTACAGGCTGTCGTAGAGAGTTTAATTGATGGCGTCATGCTTGTGGCAGACGATGGAAAAGTACTGCAAGCTAATCGATGCGCTCGTCAAATTTGTCGTCGTCTAATGTCTTTATCGTCTACAAAAACAAAGTCTATAAGTATAGACAGCACTGTTGTGGCCCTTCCTGAGGAAATCTGGCGCGTCTGCCAAGCATCGATTGAGAGCCACGAGCTATTTCCCAACCGACGAGTGATTCCTGAGATGGACGTTGCTTTAGACGATTCATCAATTATCAGAATTCGCGCACAGCGGTTTATTTGGGTACTGGATCAGGATGACGAGCTTGATCAACCCCCTCAATATGTTTTAGTCACACTGGAGGATCGGAATCAAACCCACCAAAATCGAGCGATCGCTGATGCTTTAAAGTTCAACCTGACGCCTCGCGAAGGTCAAATCTGGCAGTTGCGCTTGCAGGGTTACTCGTATCGGGCGATCGC
>DATNPS010000351.1:0-11274 GCA_036703095.1 Crinalium sp.
CCTCAGTATCAAGCCACAGAATTGGATAGGAGGTGAGTTGATCAATCGTGGCTTTAATCTCATCAGTTGCCGTGCAATAAACCATTCTGCTTGCGCTGCTTGCTATGAATTCACATTATCTCGATACAGCTTGTTGAGGAACTAAACAGATAATTTTTTCATCCTCAGATGCATTCTCGTCCAAAATTCTAATCTTTTTATCATCTCGAAGTTCACGCACCACTTGCTGTAATCCAGACTGATCGAGTTTAGGAAAATGCTCTTTCGTATTTTGAATGACGGTCTTTTGAGCTATGACATGATGAACCCTCACAAAATTCAGCAAGAAATCTTTGGCTTCTTGAATAGGTAAGGTGGGACGTGATTTACCAGACACAAGGCCAAGTTCTTGTAAGAGTGAACAGTCCTGTAAAACTTTCGATTGTCGAATCAGATCTTCAAGATCATTAGGAGTAATGGTTTTGCCAGAAATCACTAGTTCTTGAGAAGCGGCTGAATTCATCAGGCGATCGCACGTTGTCAAATAATGCAGGGAGTCTAGATCGGGAATAAAGCGCTGATTAGGCGACTTTGAAAAAATCTGGCTGTAAAGCACATAGCCCTTATTCTTAGCGTTGCCAACGCTTTCTGCCCGAATTAAATAAAGGGTTTGACACAGATCAGATTGAAGCGCTTTTTGACATGCTTCCATAATTCTGAAAAAGCTAGTCATGTTCGGTTCTTCTGACCAAACAACACCCGTTTTCTCCTTGGTAGTAGGGTGAAGGAAGGAAAACGACTGGCTAGAATACGTTGGACTGAGCAATAGTTTTGGTTCAATATTTCCAACGTTAAGAGTCGTCATGACTCTACGTAGCATTGAAACCAAGTCCAGGGAAGAAAACTGCCGAATTCTCGATACTTTTTGCTTCGTTTTTTCGAATTCCTTTAGCCAAAGCATTCTAAAGGAAGCCAGATAGTCGATAGACGGCTTGACAGATTCTTCAGGAGCAGCAGAATCGGGTTTACGAACAGTTCCCGTTTTGTATTCTCGAAACAAATGTTCACCAATCGTCAACGCCAGCCGAGGTGTCGTTTTACCACCAGGAAACTTTAAATCTAGAATCTTTCTATCCAATGGATAAACGAGGGATTTAGGCTTTGGTTTGGCTTGGTTATGTAGAGCAGCTAACCGACTAGCCCAAAGTGCTTCTGCTTGATCTAGACTAATCCGTTTCAATAAAATAATTCTTTCAACTCTATCCCGATCGGACTGCTGAATTCGATTGAGATTTTGTCTCCAGGTGTTAGTGACAATGCTAATAATAATCAGAAAGTTTTTCAGCCGTTCATTGTGAAAGGTTGTATTTACTGTAAAGATAGGCTGAATATCAGCCGAACCATCCGATAATTGCTTACTTTCAACCTGATCAAAGCAGAGAACAATAGGATGAGTTGAAGCTGAAATCTTGCCAAAGTTAGCCAGAATGCCTTGAGCCGCAAACTCACTATCGATCGCATTCTTAACGCCCAATCTCTTTAAATCATCTTTGTCTAAATCTTCTCCTCGCAGCCAATCACAGGCCAAATGATAAAGTTCAGGATTGGTTAAGTCGTATAGAACGCCAAAGAATTCTTTAGCCTGATAAATATCAACAGGATAGGCACTTCTAAAGTTATTAATAAAAAGATTGCGTTCGCCTAATAGTTTTTTAATGAGACTGCGATCGCTAAACACGGACAATCCTTTCAGCCAGAGAAGCAACTGTGAATCCTTTTGCCCTTCTGGTGTATGCATCAAGCTATCAACCGTTCTACGCAGCGTGTGTCGCCAGATGTGATCACTGTCTTTGAATGGATCGATATAGACAAAATACGCTTTAGAGTTAAATGCCTTTTTCAGACGACTTAACACATAGCTTTTACCGGAACCCGGATCGCCCGATAGCATAATTGAACGAGTGTAATGATCCTGGGCAACCTGGTTCAGCACCTCTGAAACCTGATCGATGGCCTCCTGATGAATTGATTCAACTGTAGAGGTTAAGGCACTGTTTTCCTCTTGCCAAAAGTTACCCGTCTTAAAGGTGACAGGATCAAATGGATTTGCTTCCCGCTGGATAATGTCGTCAATCGATGCCATGCCTACTGCCTCATGTCAAACAAAAAAGTTGGAGAGATACGGTTGATGGTTGCTAAGAACAAACTTCTGCAAGCCTAGAGAACGGATAGGAAAAACAGCGGCCCTCCGGACTCCTGAGGAATGCCAGCCTGGATCTGTTCAGGGGTATAGTGTATAGCTTCGACTAAAGCGCTAATTTCAAGATGATCGTTTCTCTGCAAACGATATAAAGCCTGATCCAATTCATCTCTTGAAAAAGGAGGCTGAAGTTTCTGACGCAGATGAAAAATAGGTAAGTAATTGTTCTCACCCAAGTCTTCATCCAGACGTTGAATCAACTGTATAATCTCTTCATCACTTGGCTTATTTAAAGCTTGTGAACGCTCAGAGGCCACTGGCGCATCTGAAGATTGAGTTGTATCAGCATGAGAAGATACTGTTTTCTCTGACGCAGAATGGGCCGCTTTGCGTAAGAAGGCAATATAGTTTTGAGCCAAACTTAACGAAATGGTGGATGTTCCACTGAGTGTGCACTCATCTCGCAAATATTCATAGCCTTGATCCGTGAGCCAAACTTCTTTAATTTGAACCTTCTCGGCTTTCACAAAACCCTTTTCAACCAGGCTTTGAATGACATCCTGACGTTCTAGAGCAGGTAATTTCGATGGGAGTGTTCCCGGTGTAATCGTTTTCTCTTTACACGCCTGAAGCACCATTAACTGCTGTTCAGTCAGAGGCAAGTCGGCTACATCCTGTTTCAGGAGAGCTTGACCACCGGGGGCTATTTTGAAGCGCTGAATCTCGCGGGAATGTCCTATAATTCCACGATCGGTCAATTTTTGGCAGATTTTATCTCGTTCTGCCGGTTTTGTGGCTTTATTCACTTCAATTTTGGAAATTGAAGCTCGATAGTTTGAAGAACCCAATAATCTGAATAGGAATTTCAGTTCGGATGCATCCATTCGTTTTTATCTATGAAGAGTGCAGAATGTACAGTATTCAATATTAATTGATTACTTCAGTCAGTTTGCCCTAAGACCGAAGTAAATTCACTAAAGTTCGTGTGAATCACATTCGAAGATTACGTAACTATTTCTTTATTCAAAAACTTAGGCTCAATACGCAAGCTTAATGTATTATTTTTAACATTATCCTATAGTCGTTCCAAATAGCTTATGAGAAGCACGTCCCTCTGAAAGCAATTCTCATAATCGACCTATTTTGCAATTGATTTAAGATTGCCTTATCTCTTAATTTAGGGCTGAAACTAAGGAGCCGATTAGTAATAAATTAGTAAGTTGATTGCTCAGCTTCCCGTTCATAATGTGTGGCTTTATCATTACCATAAGGTTTCTATCAGAGCAAAGCTTTCAAGATACTCGACGTTTTACCCCAACATTTACCTGTCGAATACTGTGCTTCTACCCACAACTATCTTGCTAGTTTGCCATCGGCTAATGGGCGATCGCCTCCCGCCGCAGGATGACACTCTGCCCTCAGGATTTGCATAATGGATAGTATGAATCCTTGCATCTCGTTGCAATCAAACCATGTCTCATCCTGTGTTATATCCCAAATTAGCTACGCGGTCTTCGTGGTGGGCTGGTGCGATCGCAGGTAGTCTTTTTGCCACTTCATTGCTACCACCCTCTGCTCTGTCCGTTGAATCGCAGGTTGCCCAAATTGTCAGCGCTCGTCCCCAAGTCACTGAAACCACAACCGTGAATCGGGTAGCGGTGATGGCGATCGCCTTTGGTGGTGCGGTAGGCGTGTGTTTGGGATTAAATCTGATTCTCGATCGCAAACGGCCTAGATCGGCTTCACGGCGAGTAGAAGCGGGGTCATCTCCGCAATCCAAATATGCTGTTACGGTGAATCAGATCAATCACTCGTTGCGGCATAAATTACTGCTGCTGCTCCGTCAAGATGTTGGTGCAGCAAATCGTTTGTTGACTCAAGCCAGCTTTAAGTATCCAGGTAAATCAGCCAACTGGTATGCCGAGAAAGTGCTTTATGATTTACGACGCGATTACGGCAAAATTTAAGACGTAAAAACTAATTTAATTCAAACCGTTGTTATGCGTCGTCAACGTCCTATTCTCGTGATTTCCCAACCTCCCTATACATCGGTGTTAAATGCAGTGGCGATCGCAGGTTTAATCGCTGCTCTGATCATTTCCATGTATGGCTGGCACGTTTTACCCGATACCATACCCGTTCATTTTGGCTTTGATGGACGACCGAATGGCTGGGGTAGTAAAGCGATCGTCTGGTTGTTCCCCATTTTGGGATTGATTGATTACATCGCAATGACGTGGCTCGTCCGCTATCCTCATACGTTTAACTATGCGGTACCCATCACAGAGCAAAACGCAGCCCGTCAATATCAAATCGCGTGCTCGATGCTGAACTGGATGAAAACAGAGCTGACTTGGCTCATGGTGTATATCGACTGGCAAATTGTGCAGCTAGCCACCGCCAGCGATGGCGGCTTGGGCCTGTGGTTTCTGCCTATTGTCGTCTTGATTATCTTAGTCACAACTGGATATTGGATGCGCCAATCCTGGCTCGCACGCTAGCACGGTAACATGGCCGTCTCAGTACTAGCTCAACGCTGAGACAACAATATTACAAATGGCTTTTCGACGGTAAATTTAACCGCCGAGACGACGGTGTTACGACGAGACAGGGAGATTACAAGTATTACTCATGCTTGAGATAGACGCTTATCTGATCTAGCCATGCTTCAATCACAATGGCTGTCACCTGAACGATATTCTTTCAACGTTGCGTGGATCTGAATTTAGCAAAAATGTTAAGTAATATGCGTTTTTGAAATGTTGAGTTTCATAGCGTTAACTTAATTCATATTCAGATTGGCGGTAGACTTGGAAAAATCAATTAAATAGGGTTCAGCCAATCGTCATAGTTAGAATTCAGAAGGGTGTCAATGCCCCGCTGCATGTGGCTTAAGCCCCTCTGGGTTTTAATTAGGTCGTTCTAATTCATCAATCTCTCCAACCCCCGGAGTGCCTATGAAAGTGTTGCTGATTTGGCCCATTCTGCCCACCTCGTTCTGGTCGTATCAAGAAACGTTAAATTTAGCAGGATTGCGATCGACAACGCCGCCGCTTGGCTTAATCACCATCGCGGCGATGTTACCGTCAGATTGGGAATTGCGGTTGGTCGATCGCAATGTTCAATGTGAAACAGATGCAGATTGGGATTGGTGTGATCTGGTGATCCTGTCGGCCATGCTGGTGCAACGGCAAGATCTGGGTCAACTGATTCGCAAAGGTGTAGCGTTGGGTAAAAAAGTGGCTGTTGGTGGCCCATTTGTGACATCGGTGCCTGAGTTTGCGCTTGAGGCGGGTGCCCATTATTTGATTTTGGATGAAGGCGAGATTACCATCCCCATGTTCCTGGACGCGTTGGCGCGAGGGGATGAACGGGGCGTGTTTCGTGCGGGTGAAAAACCTGACGTGACGCAAACCCCGATTCCGCGTTTTGATTTGCTGAACCTGGATGCGTACATGCTCGTCACGCTTCAGTTTTCGCGAGGATGCCCGTTTCAGTGCGAGTTTTGTGACATCATCAACTTGTTTGGGCGCAAACCGCGCACGAAAACGCCTGAACAAATGCTGGCCGAGTTTGAAACCCTCTATCAAATGGGTTGGCGACGCACGATTTTCCTGGTAGATGATAACTTTATTGGCAATAAGCGCAATGCGAAGGTGTTCTTGCGATCGCTTATTCCCTGGATGCAGGAGCGCCGCTATCCATTCTCATTAATGACAGAAGCATCGCTCAATCTGGCCGAAGATGACGAGCTACTGGATCTGCTCGTTCAGGCCGGGTTTACGATGGTGTTTATGGGCATTGAAACCCCCGATGTAGACAGTCTGGCGGGCATTGGCAAGGAGCAAAATACGCGTCAGTCCTTAATTGAATCGTGCCGCAAAATTAATCAGGCAGGGCTACAGATCCTCTCAGGTTTCATTATTGGGTTTGATGGCGAAAAGAAAGGAGCCAATCAGCGCATTAAAGCATTTGTGAATGAAACGGCGATTCCAGTCGCGCATTTAACCATGTTGGGTGCATTACACAATACCGCGATGTGGGATCGATTGCAGCGCGAAGGACGATTGCTGGAAGAGGTAATGGAAGGTGAGCATTTTACAACGCAATTGTCGCTAATGAACTTCGTGCCGACTCGTCCAATTGAAGAGATTACACATGAATTCATTGATACTTTCTGGAATTTGTATGAGCCTCTACCGTATCTCCAGCGCACCTTTCGCCACTTTAATTTGATCGGTGGAAAGCGACCAAAAATTCGCTATCCGATCACAATGAAAGAGATTCGCTTATTTACTGCGCTTTGCTGGCGACAGGGAATCGTGCGATCGACACGGGTGCAGTTTTGGCAACAATTAATAGCGATCGCCCTCCAAAAGCCTCATCTGTTCTACGACTACATGGTTGCGCTAGGATTAGGTGAGCATTTCTTCACGCTGCGGCATGAAATTCGCGCTAAGTTAGAACAGCAGTTAGTAGACCTGAAGGCAAAACAGCAGCTCGAACGGAGCACGACACCTACCAAAGCTTATACAACGGTGTGATATTATCCTCATACACTCGTTGCCAGACTATAGCTTGGCAACGAGAAGACAGGTGTATGACATTGAAATAGTATTTTGGCAAGTTCCTAAAGGGGGTGCACAGCACTCTCTTTTTTTATGCAAGATTAAACTATTGCGACATTTACAATTTGTGCTGAAAACACGATAGATTCCTGTAGGGGCTTGGCATTGTCAAGCCCCTACTGAACCTTAATGTATTTAACGACTGTTCAAATTGCTATAGATGATCAACACCGTATGCAACTGAAATTTCCTACCCGGTTAAGGCAATCTCTGCGGGCCTTATATTCCAGAAACTATCGTTTGTTTTTTATAGGGCAGGGGCTTTCGCTGGTGGGAAGCTGGATGACGCAAATCGCGTCCATTTGGTTAGTGTATGACCTGACTCATTCGACGCTGCTGCTGGGAATTGTGGCCGTGATCACGCAAAGCCCCAGTTTCACATTAGCCCCGATGGCCGGGTTTCTGGCCGATCGCTGGAATCGGCATCACATTCTGTTAGTGACGCAATCGCTAGCCATGATCCGCTCGTTAGCGTTGGCCGCACTGACCTTGACGCATCACATCCACATCTGGCATCTTGTTGCTTTAGGGCTAGTGCAAGGGATGATTATGGCGTTAGACATGCCGACGCGTCAGGCATTTTTGCCAGAAATGGTGAACAACAAAGAGGATCTGAGTAATGCGATCGCCCTTAACTCATCTTTAGTTAGCAGCGCGCGATTGATGGGTCCCGCGATCGCCGGACTGCTGATTGCTATGGCCGGAGCCGGAGTCTGTTTTTTGGTGGACGGAATTAGCTACATTGCCGTAATTGCAGCACTGCTGGCGATGAAAATCACTCCAAAAGTGAATCACTCACGCTCAACCAAATCACCCTGGCAGGACATGAAAGCAGGCTTTCGGTATGCACTACATTCTCTACCCATTCGCTCGGTTTTGCTGCTGCTAGCACTGGTTAATTTTATGGGCACTCCGTTTGTGGCGCTAGGGCCTGCGTTTGCTAGAGATGTGCTGCATGGGGGATCAGATACTTTTGGGCTATTAATGACCACATCTGCAATCGGGGCCTTAGCGGGTGCAATTTATTTGGGATCGCGCACAGGTATCGTGGGTTTAGAAAAACTTTTGATGATTGCGCCAATAGCACTCGGCATTGGACTCATTGTATTTTCTCAGTCTCACATTTTGTGGTTTTCGTTGGCGATCATTATGTTGCTCGGCTGTTTATTGGTCATTCAAAATGCAGCGAGTAACACGATTGTCCAGGCCATTGTGGACGATGAAAAGCGAGGCCGGGTAATGGGGCTATACATTATTACAACTGAGGCCATGATTCCCTTTGGCAATCTGTTTGCAGGTGGTCTGGCAACTCAAATTGGCATGTTAAACACACTTCTCGTGGAAGGCAGTTTTTGTCTTTTAGGGTCTTATCTCTTTTTAAGAGTGATGCCAAAACTCAGACAGTCTCTAGTGGCTGCACAAAAGGCAATGTGATGAGAAATTGCCGTAGAAATTTCTCGTTGCTGGCTTTTTTCTCGTTGCTGGCTAAAAGCCAGCAATGGGCTCTGGAGGCTCTGCCGCCACGGATGGAGCTATAGCAACCGTTGAGATGGTTGGGACAGAAGGTATGGAGGCTGCGCCCCCAGCCAGGAGTTCCACCCCTGCACCCCATCCTAACTATTTAACACCTCGATTGCTATAGGAGGCAGAGCCTCCAGCAGAGCATTTCCAGGCAAAGCCTGTAAACGAGATTTGACATTTAATATTCAAATTGCAGGACGTGCGTGGCAATTCGTGTCCCGCATGTTTCGTCATGTTTTCTCATAACAAAACAACTTTTCGACAAAAGCTATAATTGACCCGATGTTGCCCAGAATTCGCTGAACTTTATCCTCATATGCCTCTGAATGCTAACGATTCGTCTCACAGTCAACCACAACCGGATCAAGGGCCATTGGAGGAACAATATCGCAGCATTTTTGAGAACGCGCCAGATGGCATGTTTCAAACTAGCTCAGACGGGCGATATCTGCGGGTAAATCCAGCGCTGGCTCGAATTTACGGGTATGAGTCATCAACGGATTTGTTGACCGCTCAACCGAATGCGTCCGGGCACCTGTATATCGATTCCAACCGTCGGGCTGAGTTTGTGGAACTGATGGCAAAACAGGATGTCATCAACGATTTTGAGTCTCAAATTTATCAACGCGATGGTAGCGTGATCTGGATTTCAGAATCTTGTCGAGCCGTGCGCGATGCTCAAGGTACGGTGCTGTATTACGAGGGGTTTGTTCGCGATATTAGCGATCGCAAACGCTCTGAAGCCGAACGCCAGCGCGCCGAAGCCAAATTGCAGGAAAGTGAAGCCCGCAATCGGGCGATCGTGTCGGCTATTCCGGATTTGATTATGCGCATCAGTCGGGATGGCTTTTACTTAGACTACATTCCAGCCAAAGATGTGATCTCGTTATACTCTCGTGAAGAGGCGATCGGGCAACATATCTCATCAAAGCTGGATTCTGAAGCGGTGCAGCAACGGTTGGCCTTGATTGAGCAGGTGTTAACCACAGGCCAGCCGCAAACCTTTGAACAGCAATTGGAAGTAGCCGGAATCTTACGCGATTTTGAAGGACGAGTGGTAGTCAGTGGTGAAGATGAAGTGCTCGTTATTATGCGAGATGTGAGCGATCGCAAACAGGCCGAGCGAGAACTGCTGCGCAAACATCAGGAATTGGTCGATACGTTAGAACAACTGCGACACGCGAAACAATCCGCAGAAGTAGCGAACCATGCTAAGAGCGCATTTTTAGCGAATATGAGCCATGAGTTACGCACGCCCCTCAACGGCATTTTGGGCTACACACAAATCCTGAATCGCGATAAAACGCTTTCCCCTAAACAGCAAACCGGGATTCGCACCATTCATCAGTGTGGCTCTCACTTGCTAACCCTGATCAATGACATTCTGGATCTGTCTAAAATTGAGGCTCAAAAGATTGAGTTAAATGCTCAGAGTTTCCATCTGGCTGCTTTCTTAGAGGATTTAGCCGATATCTGCCGCATCCGGGCTGAGCAAAAACGATTGAACTTCATCTTTGAAACAGAAGGCGCTCTGCCGGATGTGATTCAAGCCGATGAGAAACGGTTGCGCCAGATCCTATTTAACCTGTTGAGTAACGCCGTGAAGTTTACGGATTCGGGGAGCGTGATGTTTCGGGTGGTAGGAGATGGGGGAGGTGGGGAAGGTCGGGGAGATGGGGGAGATGGGGAAGGTTCAGGGGTTTATACGCTTTATTTTGAGATTCGGGATACCGGGGTAGGAATTGCGCCGGAGCAGTTGGAGCGGATTTTTCAGCCGTTTGAGCAGGTCGGGGAATATTCGCGGCGGGCAGAGGGGACGGGACTGGGGCTGACGATTACTCAGAAATTGGTAGCTCTGATGGGGGGGGAACTGAAGGTTGAAAGCACTTTAGGAGCTGGCAGTCGATTTTGCTTCGCCATCGACCTGCCAGGAGAGTGGGGGGCGATCGCTCCGGCCCTGCCAGCCTCCAGTCAAAATATCATCGGCTACGAGGGGCCACGTCGCACCGTTTTGGTTGTGGATGATCGGGCTGACAATCGGGCAGTCGTGTTAGGCTTGTTGGAAGCGCTCGACTTTCGCTTGATTGAAGCCTGTGACGGGGTGGAAGGAATTGAAAAAGCGACGGCATTTCATCCGGATCTGATCATTGCGGATCTGGTAATGCCAGTAATGGACGGGTTTGAGATGACCCGACGCCTCCGCAGCCTGGAGGACTTTCAGGAAACGCCGATTATTGCGTCATCTGCCAGCGTGTTTGAGTTTGACCGTCAGAAGAGTCAGTTGGCCGGATATGATGATTTTCTGCCCAAGCCGATTCAGACCGATGAGCTATTGCATAAGTTAGCGATGTATCTCAAGCTGAGCTGGATTCAAGACGAACCGTTGGAGGTGGCGATCGCCCCTCCTGCCAGCGATGCTGAAATCATTTTGCCACCCGCTACAGAGTTGGTTAACCTATACGAAGCGGCTCAGATTGGACATATTGAACGGGTGATTCAAGAAGCGACTCGATTACAGTCATTAAACGCAGACTATGCTCCGTTTTCCGCTAGAATTCTAGCTCTTGCCGATCAGTTCGATGACGTTGCCATAATACAGTTAATCGAGCCTCACCTCCATCCCTCATAGGGAAACGCTATGACCATCCCCAGAAAAGCTCAAATTTTAATTGTGGATGACTATCCCACTAACATCAAAGTCCTCTCTGATTTATTAATTGAGTATGGCTTTGAAGTTTTGATCGCCCGTGATGGTGAAAACGCTCTGCAAAAACTCCAGCGAATTTCTCCCGATATCGTGCTGCTGGATGTTCTGATGCCTGGGATTGATGGGTTTGAAACTTGCCGTCGGATGAAAGAACAGGAGTCAACGCGCGACATTCCCATCATCTTTATGACCGCACTGGCCGATCCGGTGGATAAAATTAAGGGCTTGACGATGGGGGC
>DATNPS010000353.1:0-3859 GCA_036703095.1 Crinalium sp.
CCGATCGCACAAGCTGTTTTTTCCTGATAAGCCTCCATAATCCCCAGTGTTCGTTCTGCATCGGAAGATGGGACAAATGCGATAAATCGTCCTTCATTTGCAATATATAGCGGGTCGAGTCCCAAGAGTTCACAGGCTCCCCGAACATCCTCACGCACGGGAATTTTTTGTTCGTCAATGTTAATCGCTACATTCGCTGCTGATGCGATTTCATTGAGCGCACTGGCTAGCCCACCCCGCGTTACATCCCGCAAGCAGTGAATTTCAATGTTCGCACTCAGCAGTTCACCTACCAAATCTGCTAGAGGAGCTGAATCACTTTCAATGGTTGTTTCAAACTCTAATCCTTCACGTACTGCCATAATGGCAATTCCATGTCTGCCAATATCTCCACTCAGAAGAATGATATCCCCAGGTTGAACTGAGGTGGGATTAATTGTCTGGTTGTGTTCGAGAATGCCAATACCTGCGGTATTGATAAAAATACCGTCTCCTTTTCCGCGATCGACCACTTTAGTGTCACCAGTCACAACTTTTACGTTGGCGCTATCGGCAGCTTGTTTGATGGATTGGACAACGCGCCATAGCGTTTCCATTGGCAGTCCTTCTTCTAGAATGAAGCCTACGCTGAGATAGAGGGGGCGTGCGCCTGCCATTGCCAGATCGTTGACTGTCCCATGAACAGCTAGCGAACCAATATCACCACCGGGAAAGAATAGAGGACGCACAACATAGGAATCAGTGGTGAAGGCGATTCGATGACTAGAGATTGACAAAACAGCCGCATCATGTTGAACATCATTCGGTGAGCCGAAAATCGGCAGAAACATCTGCTCAATTAATTGATGCATCAATCGCCCACCGCCCCCGTGAGCGAGGAGTACGGTTGGGTACTGCTGAATTGGAATCGGACACGATAGGGTAAAGTTTTTAAGACCAATCATGGTGAACCTATGCCAAAGCTAGCTGATGGTTATTGGCGATCGCTGTCGGTAACGGTAGTAGGCAGCACAGGCTCCTTCTGAAGAAACCATCGGTGCCCCTAAGGGATGTTCTGGAGTACAGCGGGTGCCAAATGCTGGACAATCATGCGGTTTGCGGATGCCTTGAAGGATGAGTCCGCTGATGCATTCGGAGGAGATGGGGGGATGGGGAGATGGAAAGATGGGAAGGAGTCCTTTGTTGTGAACATCGAAGGCGGCATAATGTTCGCGCAGTCCTAACCCGCTTTGAGAAATCTCACCCAAGCCGCGCCAGCAGCGAGGGACAACTTCAAACACGTCCTGGATGAGATGCTGTGCTGCTTCATTGCCCTGTCTGCGAACCGATCGCGCATACTGATTTTCGACTTCTGCTCTGCCCTCTTCCAGTTGTTTAATACACAAGTATATTCCTTGCAAAATGTCAATAGGTTCAAATCCTGTGACTACAATTGGAACCCGATACTTGGGCGCGATCGCTTCATACTCTCGATACCCCATTACCGTACAAACGTGTCCTGCCGCCAGAAAGCCCTGCACCTGGCAAGTTGGAGAGGATAAAATCGCTTCCATTGCTGGAGGAACCAGCACATGAGACACCAGCAGAGAAAAGTTGCTTACGCCCTGTTGGCACGCCTGATACACTGCCATTGCGGTTGCTGGGGCGGTTGTTTCAAACCCAACTGCAAAAAATACGACTTGCTTGTCAGGATTGTTTTGGGCGATTTTTAAGGCATCCAATGGAGAATAAACCATGCGGACATCGCCACCCGATGCTTTAACGGTGAGTAAATCCGAGGGAGTAGAGGCGGCATCACTAATCGCCGATCCAGGTACGCGCAGCATATCCCCAAACGAGCAGAAGATAACGTTCGGTAGGGCAGCGAGTGCGATCGCTTCATCAATAATCTCAGCAGAGGTGACGCATACGGGACACCCCGGACCATGAATTAAGGTGATTGTTTTAGGTAAAAGAGTATCAATGCCAAATTTGACAATTGAGTGAGTTTGTCCCCCACAGATTTCCATGATGCTCCAGGGACGGGTGGTGATGGAGGCGATCGCTTCAGAATACTGCTGAGCGAGTTGGGCGTCCCGATATTCGTCAACAAATTTCATCCGTTCTAATCCTCCTGCTGATAAACAACATAAGCCGTCTCAGCCAGTACAGGAGGTTTAGGTGTGTAGGTTTGAATCGCTTTCATGTATTGCACCCGTTCAAACTCACTAGGATTCGGGCAGGAACGCTGGCTCATGATGCCTTGTAGTTCACTGACACAGCTGTAATCGTGTTCTTGCATCCAGTGCCGTAGTTCCTGTTCAATCTCCTGGAGATGGTTAATTCCATGCCGCAGCAGAGAACTCACAATCATTGTTACTTTTGCTCCTGCCATGAGCATTCGCACCACATCAACCCCTTTCTGAATGCCGCCGGTTGCCGCAAAATCAGCACCAATGCGCCCATACAGGATGGCAATCCACCGCATGGGCAAACGCATCGCTTGAGGAGTACTCAGAAGAACGTTGGGTTTGACTTCTAGTTCTTCCACATCAATGTCCGGCTGGTAGAAGCGATTGAACAACACCAGCGCATCTGCTCCTTCTAGCGCCAATCGGTCTGCTATATTCGCTAAATTGGTGAAATAAGGGCTGAGTTTCACGGCAATTGGAATTGTCACAGCTGCTTTCACTGCCTTGAGAATATCCAAGTATTGCTGCTCGATCGCGGCACCGGTTAGATGAATTTCGGTAGGAATGTAGTAGATGTTGATTTCCAGTGCATCCGCTCCCGCTTGCTCAATTTGACGGGCGTAGTTTGTCCAACCTCCTAAAGTCGAGCCGTTGAGACTGGCAATAATGGGAATATTTACTCTTTCTTTGGCTTTGCGAATATGCTCTAGATAAAGCGAAGGCCCTACATGAAAAATTTCGGGTTCAGGAAAGAAGGTCAGTGATTCAGCATAGCTTTCGGTCGCCTGTTCTAGATGGTGGTGGATTGTCAACATTTCCTGCTCAATTTGCTCCTCGAAGAGTGAGTGCAGGACGACAGCAGCAGCTCCAGCATCTTCCATTCGCTTGATATTATCGATATCTTCACTCAGAGGAGCGGCTGCACCAACCACCAGGGGCGATCGCAATTCCAATCCCATATAAGTTGTGGTTAAATCCATGATTTCTCCTTCTTACGATGCCTGAGAAGAATGCCCAAGTTCAGGGCGCACAACCGTGCGCCCCTACAATGGTGTTTACTGGTTTGCAGGTTCTGACTGTTTATCACTGTTGGGAGGAACAGAGTTTCCGCCGTGATGACCGTTGGGTTTGCCTAGGTGCTGGGCTGCCAAGTACTGATACATTTGCCAACGAGTATTGACATCCGCTTGAGCGAGTTCTACTAACCGCTTCGCATCTTCTGGTTTAGTGCGGGTTAGCATCTTGAATCGGTTTTCGCTGTACATCGCCTGCTCAACCGATATCTTGGGCGATCGCGAATCCAAAATCAAGGGATTTTCACCCCGTTCAGTCCGACGCGGATCGTAACGGTAGAGCAACCACCGCCCCGATTCAACTACCGCCTTCTGCTGCTGCATTCCCGTTGTCATATCAATGCCGTGAGCCACACAGTGCGAGTAGGCAATGATTAACGAAGGGCCATTGTAAGATTCCGCTTCCAGGAATGCTTTGAGCGTGTGTTCATCCCGCGCTCCCATTGCAACACTGGCAACATAGACATTGCCATACGTCATTGCCATGAGTCCTAAATCTTTCTTGGGTGCAGGCTTACCTCCGGCGGCGAACTTCGCCACCGCACCTCGGGGTGTAGCTTTGGACATCTGCCCACCGGTATTGGAATACACTTCTGTATCCAGCACCAAAATGTT
>DATNPS010000371.1:0-18883 GCA_036703095.1 Crinalium sp.
GTGGGGTTGACACCCGCATTATTGACGAGAATATCGACTCTGCCATAAGTCTGCTGCACCCAGGCTGTAAACTTCTGCACACTGGCATCACTGGTGACATCTAACGGATGAAAATCTACTTGAATGTTTTCTTGAGATAACCTCTGTTGAGCCGCAAGACCATCTTGCTCGCTACGACTGGTCAGTACCACCCGAATGTCCTCTTGCTGTGCGAGTTGGCGAGCGATCGCATATCCCAATCCTTTGTGGCTACCCGTGATTACGGCAACTTTCTGCGTCATGCTCATGAAGCGTTCCTGAATAAACTGGCTGTACTGTTACAGTAACGACCCCTAAAATATTGAGCAAGTCAATATTTTAGATATTTAGTATCAATGAAATCGATAAATCTGGCGGCGATCGACTTAAACCTGTTGGTTGCCTTTGAAGCCCTTCTAGAGCAGCACAGCGTTACAAAAGCTGCCGAACAACTTCAGATCGGTCAGCCTGCCATGAGTGCAGCCCTCAGTCGTTTACGGATTTTGTTTGACGATGAATTGTTTGTGCGGTTGGGGCGAAAGATGCAGCCGACGCTCAAAGCCCAGGCGATCGCCCCCGGTATCCTGGCAGCCTTGCAACAGATTCGCCAGACCGTGACTGTCAGCCAAACTTTTGAACCATCCATCAGCGATCGCACCTTTACGATCGGGAGTTCAGACTATACCAGCTTTGTCCTGATGCCACCGTTACTGAAGTTTAGCCTTCAAAACGCTCCCTCTATCAATGTTCAAATGATTGAATTCGAGAAGGACAGGGTTGGAGATTTGCTCGAACAAGGGGAAATCGATGTAGCATTGGGTGTTTTTCCCAATCCACCCCGACAAACGCAATGGGAACCTATCTTTGAAGAACGATTTGTGGGAATTGCTCGTCAAGGACATCCGACTGTTCAGCAAGGAACGATGAGCTTAGAAGCCTTTGCCCAGTTTCCTCACGCCCTCACAACGCTCCGTCGAGATACAGCGGGTGCGATCGACAGGGCGTTAAATGAGCAAAACTTAGAACGTCGGGTTGCATTCACAACACCGCACATGATGGTTTTGCCGTTTGCGATCGCATCGAGTGATTTAGTTGCGGCACTCCCCCGACGTATTGCATTGCGCTTAGCAACCATCTGCAATTTGACTATTTTTGAACTACCAGTCAAAACAAAACCGTGGACGGTTTCTATACTGTGGAGTACGTTGAGCGATCAAGACGAAGCAAATCGTTGGTTACGCCATACCATCAAAGCAATCTCTCAAAAGATTGAGACAAGTTAAACACCATAGGGTCAAACAGTAGAACGAGTAAATCTACAGCGATTCTTCTGAAAATGGTTCTAATGCTTTGAAGGCGATCGCCTCTGCTTCAACATCACCCACTCCCAACGATTTAAGAATGAGCTTTGTGATCTGCTCTGGATAGTTCGGCTCAGTATGCCCTTCCAAAATGGTTCGCATTGCCATCAGTGACGTTCCTAAAACCAGATCCACTGAGGCTTGCACACTGTCTACGCGAAACCGTTCCAGCCGGATTCCTGCTTCCAAGTCTGACATCAAACCCCGTTCGATCGTTTCACTTAACGGGGCGGCGACTAATCCAATGCGAACAATCACCCATCCCCAGGTTACATCTCGCATCGCTTGATGGAGAAACTGCCGTAAGCCGATTGCCATGCGCTCAGCCGGGTCTGCGATCGCGGCATATTGTGCCCAAATCTTTTGATTCATGACATCACTCAGGGATGCGGCAACGGCTCTTAAAACATCCTCGCGGGTCTGGAAATAGTTGTAAAACGTTCCCCGGGCAACCCCCGCCTCGGCAATGATGTCGTCAATGGTGACGGCATCGGTTTCTTTGCGCGCAAAGACCCGATAAGCGGACTCGATTAAATGCGATCGCGTCCGTTCCCGTTTTTCCATGCCAATAGAGGCTCGGCGAGAGGGTTTCATGAATCTGACGTTGAACGATACCGACCCTAGCATACCCCGCTGTTGACACTCTCATCAAAATGACGCTATTGTCAAAATGACATAATCGTCATCTATAATTCGTTAGCTCCAGTTCATTACATAGGGGGCACCCGCAATGCGTATCGCCATCATTGCCTTGGGGAGTCAAGGAGATGTTCAACCTTACATTGCCTTAGGGAAAGGGCTAAAAGCGGCAGGTTACGAGGTTCGTTTACTCACCCATGAGAACTTTGAGGAACTGGTCACGTCTCATGGACTGGCATTTTGTCCCATGCAGGGGAATGTGCAAGAACTGATTGAAAAACCAGAAATGCGTCAGCTTGCGGAGAAAGGAAATTTCATTACGCTGACCCTCCGAACGGCAAAAGAAAGCAAACAGGTCGCAATCCGCTGGGCACAGGCAGGTTTGGAGGCTTGTCGCGGCATGGATTTACTCATTGCAGGAGTGGGAGGGCTTTACCTGGCGTTGGCGATCGCAGAAAAGCTGGAAATTCCCCTGCTGCAAGCGTTTGTGTTTCCCTTTACGCCAACCAAAACATTTCCGGGGATTTTGTTTCCGCAGTCGCTCAACCGTTGGGGTGGCACAATCAATTGGCTATCTCATCAGGCACTACGACAAATTATTTGGCAAGGCTCTCGTTCAGGCGATACTGCCGCCCGTCAGCAAGTTCTTGGCTTACCCCCATCTCCCTTTTTCGGTCCCCACCAGTCTCCCTATTTACATCGCTTGCCAACCCTCTATGGGTTCAGCCCCTCTGTCATCGCTAAGCCATCCGATTGGCAGAATACCTTTGTCACAGGCTATTGGTTCCTGGATGCTTCACCCGATTGGACTCCCCCGCCTGATCTGGTGAACTTTCTAGAGGCAGGCTCACCCCCGGTTTACATCGGGTTTGGCAGTATGGGCAATCGCGACCCCGAAGAAACCGCCGAGCTTGTTTTACAAGCCCTGGAAAAAACGGGGCAACGTGCCATCCTGCTGGCGGGTTGGAGTGGAATGCAGAAGGAAAAGATGCCAGATAATGCTTATCTGATCAAATCTGTTCCCCATGCATGGCTGTTTACGCGAGTTGCGGCAGTTGTGCATCATGGGGGTGCAGGTACAACAGCGGCAGGACTTCGGGCAGGGGTTCCAACGATCGTTATTCCGTTTTTTGGCGATCAGGGCTTTTGGGGTCAGCGGGTGGCAGATTTGGGCGTGGGAACCGCACCGATTCCCCGCAAACAGCTTACAGCAGAGCGATTAGCCCAAGCGATTCAAACGGTGGTGGGCGATCGTACAATGCGTCAGCAAGCAGCAGACTTAGGTGCAAGAATCCGAATTGAAGACGGAGTGGCTAATGCCGTAGCCATCATCCAACAACTAGAATTCAAGTTACCTGAACATAACTTTGCAGGTAGCTGAGGGTGAGCCGTTTGGTTTCTACTACAAGCCGTTGACGAAAGGTTTTTTCCTGGCTTAGAGAGAGCCACAACAAAGTTCCGATCGCTTTGACCAACACAAAGGCGATCGCTTCACAGTCAGATGGATCTAGCCCACGCTGAGCAAGAGACGTCGCAAAATCTTGAATTAACAACGCATCGGCAGCATCTTCAATTTCTTCTAGTTCAGGCATTGTTCCCTGTACTTCCATAAAGATGGCGTAGTAGCCAGGATGCTCAGAGAAGAATTGATCAGAAACATCAATTAACTGGTCTACATACGCAGGAAGCGGTAGTTTTGCCAGTTCTGCATTGTTAAGTACATCCAACCGTTGATGGAGTAGCTCCCCATAGCGAACCGCCAGTGCTTGCAGAATTGCCGCCTTATCGGGGAAAAACTGATAGAGCGACCCGATCGGCACGTTGGCACGAGTGGCGATCGCATTCGTTGTAGTCGCGTTATAGCCTTCTGCAATAAACAGGGCTTCTGCCACATCCAGAATCCGATTGACTCGCTCCTGACTCCGAGCTTGCCGGGGTTTGCGCCGCATTCCTGTAGAACTGGATGAATTTTCAGCCATCGGTTCCGTCTCTTCTCTCCAGAAATAAGTGAGCATTACTCACATTTTTCTTGACAAAACATGAGTGATTCTCATATTTTATAAAAGTGAGCATTACTCACATTTTAATCTGTTTTAGCCCGGAGAGATGGCTATGAGCCTGAATTTGCAAACCCTACCGCATCCGAGTGACCGCTCTGCGATCGCGGCTGTAGTCGGCGATCGTATGGAGTCTTTGTTAAGTTCGCGGCTTCTCGTTCTGAGCACTTGAAGTTTTCATTCTTCAATCGGTGGAAGTTGTTTATGAGTTTCCTTTGCTTCATTCAGTGTGCTTACATTGGATTCCGATTTTTGCGCTACAAGGCTTCTCCCTGGCTGACGCTGGTGATCGCACCCATCAAGCTGTTTGCTTCATCTAAGGCACAACGCACCTGTGAACAAATTCGCTGCATGAGGGCAATCAGTCGAATTAATTTTGTCAGTGTTTATGAAGTGTTCAACGACTTGCTCTGGTAGAAGTCTTCGAGTGTCTTTGGGGTATTCAATTGGTCAACGTTTAAGCTCTTTTGGAGTCATTTCCTATGCAACTGTTTAATTTAGCTACGTCCAATAAGTCTGCGATCGCTCCTACTCAGCAGCAGACGCAGAATCCTGTTCTCCAGGGGGTCAAATCAGTTCTGTCAAAGTTGTTGATCGTTAAGTCCTTCACCTCAATGCTGTTGGGAGACAATAGCCTGGAAACCGTTGGTGAATTAACTTATGGTTTGCTGGAAACTCCTGCCTACGATCGGTTGGCTCAACATCTTAATCAAGATCCGGCTTGTGCTGCCCTGATCCGCGATCGCTACATTCCGCCTGCTCACGACCTGGATGCTTTACTGACCTTGCCTGCCGATTCTTTGGGATACATTTACGCTGCTCAGATGAAGAAAACGGGATTTGATCCCAATCTCCATGCTGGAATGACCGCAAAATCAGATGCGGAATATGTTGAGTTACGGTTGAGCCAGACCCATGATCTCTGGCATATCATCACCGGATTTGACACTTCTGTAGTCGGTGAAATTGGTTTGCAGGCATTTCATCTGCCTCAATTTCCCTACCCACTGGCAACCCTATTGGTTGCGAATAGTCTAATCTCCACTACGTTGAAGGAGCCAGAAATGTTGCCCCAGTTGGTGGCAGCGATCGCTCAGGGATTTGCAATGGGTAAAGCAGCTAAATCACTTTTTGCCCAGAAGTGGGAAGAGGGGTGGGAGAAACCTTTGACTCAATGGCGGGCAGAGTTAAATGTTCATTCGTGATGTCTACAATACTGACAACACTTTACGAAACACAATCTTGTCGTCACCTGCTGCATAAAAGTCACGAATCCGTGCCTCTTCCTCATAGTCATACTTTCTGTAAAATGCTTGTGCCAGGTTGAAGCTCGCTAACGTTTCCACCAGCAACATGCGTCCACCATGCGCTTTCAACGCTTCTTCGACGTAGCGCAATAGTTTGCCACCGTGTCCCTGTCCCTGGTGGTTGGGGTGAATTGCGATTAGTTGCAGATTCCAGGTCTGATCCGTCATGCGCTCCGGTTCACAGTAAGCCACTCCAATTACCCCATTGTTATCTTCGTCATTCGTGAGCCAGAACCGTTCAGCGTTGCTATTTTGCAAAGGATCACGACCCTCACCATCCGTAAAATAATCGGTCAGCAGTTGATGCACGACCCCCAGCTCGCTTGGCTGAAACCCAATCGCTTCAGCAATGGAAAGGATCGCAGCCGTATCATTGGGCTGGCTCAGTCTAATCATAAGGGCAAAAATGACAACAGTTGTTATGTTTTCTGGAGCATAACAACTGTTATGATGTAAGTCAAGAGAGTTGCGATGTATCGCTGCGGGCTGAGGAATGCTATGGGGTATGACGATCGCCGTCTTGAAGTGGCGCAGGCAGCGTGGCGAGTCATTGTTCGGGAAGGACTGGATCGCACCAGTATGCGGGCGATCGCACAAGAACTGGGGTCTTCCACTGGAGTGGTCACTCACTACTTCCGGGATAAGGAAGAACTCATTTTGTTTGCTTTAGAGCAGGTGGTTGAATCCACTTTAGAGTCCATGAGAGCGTGTGCTAAAGGGCAACAAGGCATTGATCGATTAGAACAAATGATTGCTGCGGCTCTACCTCTAACAGACAGTGATAGGGATGACTGGAAAGTGTGGATTGCATTTTTGGGCTACTCGATCGGACGCGATCGCCTCATTCAGCAGCATCAAAAACGCTATGATCGCATCCGGCAAATCCTTCATCAGGAGTTAGCCGATTTGCAAGTTGCTAAGCTGATTCGAGCCGATTTAGATTTGACCCTTGAAGCGAATGCGCTCATTGCTCTAGTGGATGGAATTGGGACTGGAGTTGTGATCTGTCCTGAGCAGTTTTCAACAGAACAACAGCGGCATCTTGTGCATCAACATATCCATGCTTTACAAGCCTGATCCTAAACATAGACTACTTTAACAGCGGCATCAGATTGTATTCCTGACGAATATCAAATAGCGATCGCTCCATCAAGGGTTCAAAATCTAGAAACGGTAACAGCTTTTGGCGATTGCGAGTTTGAAACTCACATTCCGCACTTTAACTGTCACACTCAAAATATTAAGCCTACAACGCCCTTAGAGTAAGGGTTTCAGAAATAGTTGGTACCTTTGACCTACTTGACTTCCATTCTCAACTAGCCTGAGTTATTGAGAATGGAAAGAGCTGCGATCGCTGTGAGCTTGATTGCTTCGTCATTAATATTCGATGTGCCAGTTGGAAGTGCGGAATGTGGGTTAAAGGGATATTTTGAAGCATTAACTGAGCGCGATTGCTTCATCGCTCAACTCGATCAAGCACTAGAAACATGGGATGTTTGGCTGATGCCAGTGGCAGCAACCGTTGCCTTTCGTCATTGCCCAGCATGGAGTGCAATTGACATCGATAGCAAATCCTATCCTCATGCAGTTGCCAACGGCGCTTACACAATGCCATTCAATCTGAGTGGACATCCTGCGATCGTCATTCCAGTTGGACAAACCAGCAATGGATTACCGATTGGGATGCAGATTGTCGGTAAACGGTGGAAAGAAATGGAGCTATTGGCGATCGCTCAACAACTTGACGCTGTGATTGGTGGATTCCAACATCCACCAGACTATTTCAGTTAGAAGAACTTGCTGATCAAACTACTAAAACCAGGCAGTATTGGGCTGGTTAATTCGTCCTGATGATACAACGTTGCTGCCAGCTTTAATATCCCATTCTCACGGCGATAAACCTCAACCACTTGCTCCTGGAAATTTGCAATCCAGTATTCCAGTACACCTCGAACAGAATATAATTTTAGCTTTGCTTCCCGGTCTCGTCGCTCATTGGCTTTGCCCGGTGATAACACTTCAACCACTAACTCTGGCGCAGCGGTGAGGTGTCCCGCTTCATCCAACAACTGTTCTAACCGTTCATGGCTTGCCCAAACCACATCAGGAATCACATTATCGGATTCTGAGAAGATGATGCCAGGGTTAATCGCAGCTTGGCCCAAGCCACTCTGATCAGACCAAAGCTTCAGCAAGGTTACGATGTTGCCGCAGACTGCTTGATGCCTCCAATCGGGTGCCCTAGTCACAAATAGCTCTCCATCAATAATTTCATAGCGATTGGCGCGATCGCCCTCAAAGATTACCAGGTCAGTGATCGTCCAGCGGATGGGATTGGTCGTTGTGGATTGCATAGAACCCTCTGCCATTTATTGCTTCAATCATAGATGACTAAGCCACAAATTGTTTTCCACAAGCCTTACAGAGATAGCACTGCTTCCCCCGACGATAGCCATTTTTCGATAACTGGTCGGATTGGCAGTGCGGGCATATCATTACTTTCATTACATTGCTCAACTGATTGTCTCCCATGTGGGGTTCTAAATATGACACCAGCAAGTCTTCAATTTGTTGGGCTAGGCGCTGGCGATGCTCTAAATCTGGGTTGCGAAGCGCTGCCAACATGACCGCATTGCTACTATGCACACACACTTCTGCCAGCAAATTAAGCTGTTCCTCATTGAGGGTAGGATTTCGGCACTTCAGAATCTTCGCTGTGAAGTTAATCGCCTCCTGCGTCATACTTTCATCGATCGACTGAAAAATCTCGCGAGCTAGAAAGAACTGTACAAACACCACTCGCGACACGGGTTGCTCAAACAACTTTGCAACCGCCGTTGATAGCACATGGATCATCTGAGGGAGGGGCAATTGAACAATCAATGGAATATCTACTTGTGCCCACATCGCCTTCACACGTTCCGCATGACGTAGCTCCATTGCCTTGAAGATGGCTGCTTTATCGGGAAAAAACTGATAGAGAGAACCGATTGCCGTTCCTGCTTTGGCAGCGATCATGTGAGTGGTTGCTGCTTCATAGCCCACCTCATCAAATACAGCCGCTGCCGCATCCAGAATCTTCTCAACTCTCTCTTTGCCTCGTTGCTGTTTAGGCTGACGACGTAAATTTGACTGAGGGCTTGACAAACGTGAATGTTCTGTCATATTTTGAGGTCACACATTAAAACGTGACAGATTTTTCACAATTTTATCAGAGGAGGACGCGATGCGAACGATGCTCCCCGGTGCGCCCTGGTTGCTGGCGCACAAGTCGATGCTGAAGGTCAACCAGCCCCGAAAGGTCTCGCTGTATGGCACGGACTATGTGATGTGGAAAGACGCCACTGGAGAAATCCATGCCTTACCCAACGCCTGTCCTCACATGGGAGCGATGCTCTCCGAAGGATGGTGTGAAGTGCAGAAGGATGGTACAAGCACCGTTGTTTGTCCATTTCATGCGTTGCCGTTTGATGCTACAGGCTGTACGGTTCTACCCGGTTCCGGTAAGAAAACATTGTCTCTATTGCCCCCTCTGGAACTCATCATTCAAGGTGATTTCATTTGGTCCTATGGTGGATACGAAGCCCAAGTTCCTATTCCTGCTGTAATGAACGAAATTGCAGAGAAATATGAGTTTATAGGACATACGGGCGATCGCAGCGTTGAAACCGACCTGCTGACCATGCTGTTGAATATGCATGACTACAACCATCAGAACGGTACCCATCGGGATCTATTTCGCATTACTGATGTCCACTTCCATCAGTTTATTGACAATGGACTGAATTCTCATGCATTTTATGACATGCCCACAGCACCCTACACATTGGTAGAGAAGCTGAGGAAACCTGATTTATTTTTACTGCCCACGGCAATCAAAGCACACCTGGAAAACCACTTTCCTTCGCTAATTATCTTTCATGGTGAGATGCCACTAGGGAAAGCAGCACAGTGCCATTTCTTTGTGCCCGAAGCCGAGAACCTGACTCGGACTTACATCCTGCTCTTTGGGCAAGCGAAACATCCTGCCTTCAAAATATTTGGTCAAACGTATCTTAAATTCGGCAAGGTCGTGATTGATCAAGATGCTGATATTTTGGGTAAGATTTATCCCAACACACCGCAGAAGATTAAACTCAACAACGAAGTTGGCATGGATTGGGTACGACGAAACTTTGAGAGTTTTCCGCAAGTTTTAGAACCGAATCTTTCTAGATAAACGCACACTCAAGATGCTGCAAGTTTGTTACTAGATCCTGCGATTTTTGCCACCAGTTCCGCACGCGATGAAATCTCTAGTTTACGAAACATCCGTTTCAATGCTTGCTTCACTGTATGTTCAGTAATCCACAGGGATGCGCCGATCTGAGCATTGGTCAGTCCTTGAGCAACTAATTCGGCAATTTGTATCTCTCGTGGAGTCAGTCGATCCTTCACAGAAGCGGTTGCATTACTGCCAGTCAATTCGGCAACAACAGGTTTTGAACGCAATTCTGCCAACCGTGTCGAGAGATGAAGGCATAGCGCACTTAAATCTGCCAGATCGTCTGCATTAAAGGCGTGAGCATCTCGATGGCGAGTAAACGCAATTCCGCCAACTAGCTGTCCCTGATTGACAATGGGACCCGCCATGACATGACCATGATCGGCGCGAGGACAAATTGATTGCCATACTCCACGAGGCAAAATCATTTCCTCATGAACCGCCGCATGGCGTTGCACTAAATAACGCAACACAGGATTGTAATCGAGTGACAATGCCATTTTCAGCATCAATGGCGAATTCTCATCAATAGTCGGAAGCTGGTCTAAAAAATTTAGCCCCCAACGGGTAGCGGCAAAATACTCACCGAGTTTTGCCATCATCGCTCCTCTTAGCTCAGCTTCATCTTGAGTTTGCGCGATCGCTTGAAACAATGGCTGCAAAGGAGTTTCCATTATGTCCGTCCAGCTTGTCAGGGAGCCAACACAGCAAAGTGTACTCGATCGAGGTCTAGTCCACCGCTGATTGCCAGTTTAATTTAATTTCATGGTTGTTACAAACCACTGGGTTCATTCTCAATGAGCAAACAAATCTATGGCTTCTTCTACCCCTTCATTCGATGCGATCGCTAAGTCAACACTAGAAGATACTCCAGCTTCTCTCAAACCAGCTATTACAGGCTTTTATGCCATTACCGTTCTGTTTAACCTCTGTCTGGTGGCTCAGGTGTTAACCGTTGGATTGGCTTATTTTGATAACCCTGCCTGGTGGAATACTCACGTCTGTCTGGTGCGAGGTTACAGTGGATTATCTCTGGTTCTTCTAGCCTGGGTGTATTGGATTCCAATGCCTCAAAGAGTCCGAATGCTGACCCTCAGCCTACCGATTTTGTTAGGATTGCAATTTCTAACCATTCACACACAACTCCCTTTACCCATTTCTCTAGCCATTTTTCATCCTCTACTGGGATTCTCCCTGCTTTCTGCTTCAACCACTCTGGTTCATCGGGTAGGGAACGTTGTCTTTCCTAAAAAAGATAACAACACAACGATTTAGGAGAGATTTATGCCCTCTAAAACTGATTTACAGGCTGTTGTAGACACGCAATGGTTGGGCGATCGCCTCCATGATCCCAACGTGCGAATTGTCGAGGTTGAGATGACCCCAGACCATTACCAAGACGCTCACATTCCGGGAGCTGTGTTCTGGAATGTCATGACGGATCTGCTGCTGCCAGACTTACGCCAAAACCTGGATGCCAATCATATTGAACAGTTGCTGTCGCGATCGGGCATCACCAACGAAACGACCGTTGTTGCCTATGGCAGTTATCCCGGAACCGGAGCCTGGATATTTTGGTTGCTAGCGCTATTTGGACATGCTGATGTACTGCTGGATGGTGGACATCAGAAATGGATGGCAGAAGGTCGTCCCGTAACCTCAGAATTCTCAACCTTTGCACCTGTGGAATATCAAGCAAAACCTCTAGACACGAATTTGCGAATATTGGCGGATGAAGTGCGAATTGCGATCGATCGCCCTGACCAAGTGCTTCTGGATGTTCGTACGTTGCAGGAGTATCAGGGTGAATACTTCTTGATGAAACCGCCCGAAGAAACAGAACGAGCGGGACATATTCCTAGAGCGATTCACCTGGAACATACCCTCACACTGAATGAAGACGGAACCTTCAAATCCACAAGTGAGTTGCAGAAACTCTTTACGAGCAGAGGGATTACAGCAGATAAAGAGATCTTTCCCTACTGTGCAATTGGTGGGCGATCGGCTTACATGTGGTTTGTTTTGAAGTATTTGCTGGGCTATCCCAACGTTCGCAACTATGATGGTTCATGGAATGAGTGGAGCCGTTTACCGAATGCGTTAATTGAGACATGACTTGCTGTTCGTTTTACAGATGGTGTCAACCTGAGAATGTTCTGAGATGAGTTCCATAAGCCTTCTATCCAGGGAGCTAAACACATGAACGTTAAAGCGAGTGCTGAGTCCGTCCTGAAGCTAATTTTGTTTTTCAGTATTGTTTCTACTGCAATTCATTTCACGGATAATTACCGATTCATTGAAGATTATCCTCAACCTACCTGGATTACAGCTCCATCCATTTACCAGTCCTGGATTATTCTAACGATCATTGGCATGATTGGTTATTGGCTCTATAGATTGAGAAAGTTTTGGTTTGCCTATCTCTGTCTTGGCATTTATTCCCTAACAGGTCTAGCCAGTCCAGGGCACTACCTTTATGGTTCCTGGTCTCAGTTCTCATTCAAAATGGCTCATGTCCATTTTTGGTGAGTTAGGTCGAGTTTTAGAAAATGGTGAGGTTAGTACTCTCGCCTCCTAAATTCGTGGATCTCATACAGCATCTACTTCCCAATCAAACTGGCCTGAACTTGCAAAGCTGGAGCTTGGATAGCGTGGAGCAACAGATCACCCTCAATCTGTCCTCAACCCAAGCCGTGGCTCATTGCCCGTTGTGTCATAGTCCGACCTGTCGTGTCCACAGCCGCTATGAGAGAACCTTGAAAGATTTACCGGTTGCTCAATTCCGCCTCAAAATCATCCTGTCAGTCTGCAAATTCTTCTGCCTCAACGACACCTGTCCTCGACAGATTTTTACAGAACGCTTAGCCGCTGTCGTTGCACCTTGGGCTAGACGTACGGTTCGCTTTACAGAACACCTCAAAGAGATCGGCTTAGCGTTAGGGGGTGCAGCAGCAGCGCGTCTGAGTCTCCAGATGGGCTATGGATACAGCCGAAACTCCATACTGCGCCTGATTACAAGCTTGTCGTTACCCGTCTTAAACACCCCGAAGATATTGGGAGTGGATGATTTTGCCCTCCGTAAGGGGCAAAACTATGGAACCATCCTGGTGGATTTGGAACAGAACCAACCGATTGCGTTATTACCTGACCGTACCGCTGAAACACTGGAAGCGTGGCTCAAAGAACACCCTGGTGTCGAAATCCTGTCTCGCGACCGTTCTAAAACTTATCGTTCTGGAATGGATAGAGGAGCCCCTGATGCAATCCAAGTGGCGGATCGCTTTCATCTTTTGAAGAACTTGGAGGAAACCCTAGAAAACTTCTTCAAGGGGCAAACTCAGACCCTACAAAAAGTTGAAAGAGAACAGCTTCAAGCCGCTTTAACCTCTGTTTCTCCGCCATTGGAACTGCCCTCAGAACTACCGTTAGATCCCCAATCTCCCAAGGCACTCAACCGAACTCGACGTTTAGAGAAATACGAACAGACCCATGCACTACGGCAGCAGGGCTACCGAATTCACGACATTGCTCATCATCTTGGCATTGGGGTGCGTACGGTCTACACTTACCTGGCTGCCCCTACGTTTCCAGAGCGACAGCCTCCGCTCCGAAACCGCAGCAGTGGGCTGGAAGCTTACAAACCCTATTTGCAACAGCAGTGGCGTTTGGGGCGTCAACAGACCAAAGAACTCTTTCATGAGATTCAACAACAAGGCTATGAGGGCAGCTATCCAACTGTTGCTCGCTTTACACAGCAACTGCGTCAATTGGAGCCCTCAAAACCGAATCCCGGATCGCTGAATGATTTACCAGATGTACCAGGACGCGGCCCGGCTCCAGAGTTACATTCCGGAATGACAGTACAAAAGGCTTTTGAAAAGCCTTTGAGTGCGCGACGGGCCGCATGGTTAGTTTTGCAGCACCCGGAAACCTTAACCAAAGACGAGAAGGAACTTCTGCAACAGTTATCTGAACAGTCTGAGCTTGCAACAGCAATCGCCCTGACCCAGGAGTTCATTGGTTTGGTGCGTCAGCGGCTATCAGAGCAATTGGATAGTTGGCTTGAGCGCAGCAAAGACAGCGCTATCAAAGCGTTCCAGAGTTTTGCGAAGGGACTCAAAGAGGACTACGATGCTGTGAAAAACGGTCTGACGTTAGAGGTCAGTAATGGACCCGTCGAGGGGCAGAACAATCGACTCAAAATGTTGAAGCGGCAGATGTTTGGGCGAGCAGGTCTGGACTTACTGGCGAAAAGATTGATTTTAACCAGTTGACCGAAACAGAGATCATCGCACGTCAGAATTTTGGAGTCACCAAAAATGGACATGAGCCTTCAAAATGCACCTATTTATCTGGACTGATGCAATGACAAGTTCAGCCGTATTGGGGTTTGTCATCTGGTCACTATTTTTTCTAAAGGAATGGAAACTGGCTGAGCCGTAGGCGATCACATCGGCTGAAAACAGCCGCTAAACTTCTTCTTGCAGGATATCCCTCAATTTTGTGACCATTTCTGTACGAGCAGAAACCTCTAGTTTCCGAAACATTCGCTTCAACGCCTGTTTCACTGAATTTTGAGTAATCCACAGTTCTACCCCAATCTCAGCATTGGTTAGCCCTTTAGCAACCAGTTTTGCAATCTGAACTTCGCGTGGTGTCAAACGTAGGGAAAGTAAATCTGGAGGGGGTGAAGCTGGTTTTCGTAGCCCAGCAAGACAGGCGGAGAGATGAGAGCAAACGGCTCCCAGGTTTACCAACTCGTGAGGATTAAAGGCGGGTGTTTGTCCCACACGAGCAAAGTGAACCGTACCAATTAATTGACCATTTCCCACAATGGGTCCTGTCATGATGTGTGCGTGGTCGTATTCAGCACAACACCGTTGATAGAGTTCACTCTGTTTCCATGTCCCTATTGGTAGCACTAACTCCTCATGGGCTGGGGCGTGATTCTCCAAAACATACTGCAATACGGGGTCAACGGCTCTGCCAATTTGCTCATATCGCTCCACAAAGGCATCAGAGACCCCAACCACATCAAAACTGGCTAGATGGTTCTCATCATCTAGCAGGTAAATTCCCCACCGTTGCACCCCAAAATAGTCGCTAACTCCATCCATAAATCGATCGCGCAATGCTGCTTCGGTGGAGGCGGTGGCGATCGCTTGAAACAAAGGGTGTAGAGAACGAGCCATGGTTGTACTGAAAGTGTACCCACTTGAGGACTATCGAAGCTGAGAAACTCTCTCTACAATCGTTTCACAACGAAGACACCTCAGGCAACTGTGGAACCATGAATCAGTTACAAATCGGCTTTTTGATCTATCCCGGAGTCATTCAACTGGATGTGATGGGTGCTTATCAAGTTCTGGCATTTCCGCCCAATACACAGGTTCACCTCATCTGGAAAACATTGTCTCCTGTGGTTAGCAACGAAGGCTTAATCCTGACTCCGACAACAACTCTGGCAGAGTGTCCATCATTGGATGTAATTTGTGTGCCTGGTGGTGGCATCGGGCAAGTTGAAGTGATGCAGAATGCTGAAATTCTGCACTTTTTGAGACAACAAAGCATTACCGCTCAGTATGTGACGAGTGTTTGTACAGGTTCACTGATTTTAGCGGCAGCGGGTCTACTGCAAGGCTATAAAGCTACGTGTCACTGGGCATTTCAAAACCAATTGGCAATGCTTGGCGTTGAGGTTATCTCGCAACGAGTGGTAATCGATCGCAATCGAGTCACAGGTGCAGGAGTCACCTCAGGAATTGATTTTGGCTTGACCTTATTGGGGTTACTGTGTGGAGAGCAAGTTGCAAAGATGACTCAACTGATGATGGAGTACACGCCTGAACCACCCTTCAATGCAGGCACACCAGAAACAGCAGGTGAGGAGGTTGTGCGATCGCTCATGCAGTTTGGAAAGCCTCTTCTGGATATTTTCCTGGCTCAGACACAGAAGGTTGCTGCTGGGCTAAATGCGGAAAACAAGTTAGAGAGTTGAAATTGATTAACGGTGCTGTGAAGCGCTCCAGTTGGATTTGCCTCAATCGTAGCCATGAGGCTAGCTCCTCCAATCAGAAGCAAATATTGCTAAGATTCAGCTTTCACTTTGCTGGGTCTTCTTCCCCAGGGCTTTAGGGTAGAAATCACAATAATCACCAGGAGGAAAGCAATCTGAATCTTTGCTCCTGCGGTCAGCTCTGGGGCCATCGCTCGTTATGAATCCCAGCTATCGTTCTGTAAAACAACTCGGTAGCCATCTGGGTCTTCAAAGGTTACGCCTTTGTTATCCCAGTAAGGATTGTAAGATTTAACTGGTTTATATCCAGCAGCATTCATTCGTTCGAGTGTTTGTTGCCACTTCAATTGTTCTGGAAGATAGAAGACGATGAGATTATCTTGAGTCGGAGCGCGTCCTACTGAGTGTCCTCGGTGATGTGTGAATTCAAAATGATAGGCTTCTCCGGGCATTCCAACCATAACTCCATCGAAACCGTCATGGTTTTCAAACCGATAAAGGATTTGTAATCCTAGCCCTTCTGTGTAGAAACGAACGACTTGATCAAGACGATCCGTTGGACGAGCAACACGCAAAATTTTTCCTTGCAACATCGATATTATCTCTCTATCTTCTTTGAAATTTAATGGTTTTCAGGCTCAGGAACCGGATATTGATCAAACCGCTGCATCAAGTCGAGGAGTTCTTCCTGGCTTGGCTGCCGTCCATCTTTCGTCAGTTCAGCCAATCCCTCAAAATACTGCTCACGCGAATCAGCAGGGCAAAATAAAACCAACAAAGTCGCTGGAGTCTGACCCGCATTAGCAAATCCATGCGGTGTATTTTCTGGCACGAGGATAAAGGTTTTGGGTTCAGCAACAATGCGGCGATCGCCCACAAGCAATTCAACCTCACCGTCCACAACGTAAAATGTTTCGGTCAGTTCTTTGTGAATGTGAGGACTAGCACCGTTCGCACCTGGCTCTATCACAAACTCAAACAGCCCAAAATGTCCATTCGTTTCTTTGCCCGTTGCTTTAAGGGTGCAAGTGCTGGTGCCAATTTGTACCGATTGCCCTTCACCGGGTTGCAGAATCAGAGGAAGTGACATGAATTACTCCTATGTCAGAAATTTGGGGTAGTCACAATCGCATTCATCTCAGACAATAACCCGTCTACGGTTAATTGGAATGCTGGAAGTACATATTTTCTAAAGCTACTTCTTTATCAAGAGGATACGCGATCGCCGTTGACTTTGTAAAGATAATTCTTTACTTTGTAAATAGGTAGAGCGCAAACTATGGCAAGAAAAACTCAAACTCAAGAAACGGCAGTTCGTACGCGACGGGCGATCGTGCAGCTATTGAAGCAGGAAGGACGTTTAGATGCAGAAACGCTTGCCTCACATTTGGGGATTACGGCAATGGCAGTGCGGCAGCATCTCTATGCCCTGCAAGATGAAAAGTTGGTCACGTATCAGGAAGAATCGCGCCCAATGGGACGACCTGCTAAGCTGTGGCAGTTGACTGCCGCTGCCGATCGCTTCTTTCCCGACGGGTATGCAGAACTGACATTAAGCTTACTGAATTCCGTCAAACAAGCGTTTGGTGAGGCAGGGTTAGATCATTTGTTAGAAGTGCGTTCTCAACAACAGCTTGATAGTTACAACCAGCAGATGAAAGGCAAACGGTCACTGAAGCAACGCTTGAATAAGCTGGTTGAAATCCGCACCAATGAAGGTTACATGGCAGAGGTGCAAGCTCAGGCAGACGGGTCATTTTTATTGATTGAGAATCATTGCCCCATTTGTGCGGCTGCAACGGTTTGTACGGGTCTTTGCGCGAAAGAATTAGAGGTCTTTCAGTCAATATTGGGCGATGATACGCATATTCAGCGAGTCGAGCATATTATTTTAGGAGAGCGGCGTTGTGCTTACCAAATTAGTCAACAGTAAGAGATTTGACACTACCTATGGCTAATGCTCCTGAGAACTCGATTCATCCAAAGACACGTGCAGAATGGCGCAGTTGGTTAGCGCAAAACTACACGCGTAAAGAAGGAATTTGGCTGATTAGCTACAAAAAGGAAACAGGTAAACCTCGTGTTGATTACGATGAAGCAGTGGAAGAGGGGCTGTGTTTTGGCTGGATCGACAGTAAACCCAACAAATTGGATGATGAGCGATCGCTGTTATGGTTTGCGTCTCGTAAACCTCGCACAGGTTGGTCAAAGTTAAACAAGGATCGGGTCGAGCGACTGATTGCACAAGGGTTAATGATGCCTGTAGGGTTAGCTAAGGTAGAGACTGCCAAACAAGATGGTTCGTGGAATGCGTTAGATGCGATCGAAGCCCTGGAAATTCCACCCGATTTAGAACAGGCGCTTGCTACTTATTCCCTGGCAAGGCAGAACTTTATGGCGTTTCCCAAATCGGTTAAACGCGGAATTTTAGAGTGGATTGCAGCAGCAAAGAAACCAGAAACTCGTGCTAAACGCATTCAGGAGACAGCGCAATTAGCAGATGAAAATATTCGCGCAAATCAATGGCGAAAATGAGAGGGCTACTCTGTTTCCTCAAATAATCGATCGCCCCGATGTAACCGATACGCCATCTGATACGTTTGCTCCTGCGATCGCATTGTGGGTGCATGAGCCGCCAGATATCGTGCGGTTGCGACCAGGACAGGGACTCCTTCCGTCGGATCAGCAAGTTGAGAATACAAGCGGAATGCCGCTTCCATCGATTGAATCACATGGAAATCTCGATTCTCGCGTAGCATGAGTTTTGCCAGCATTGCCATCAAAGCTTGAGGATTGCCACCGCTGTAAAGATATTGCGCCACCAATCGTCCGGTTTCATTCACCTGTTGCTGGCGATCGAGTAGGTCAGGCAATTTCTCTAGCAAGGCTTCAGGATTGGCAACGGTATCTTTCGCATCGGGTAAGCGAGATGGCGGCACGTTGAGAAATCGGTTTAAATAAACGCTCATGGCGGCATCGAATACACCCCGCAGCAGTTCGATTGTTGGAGCCCGACGAATGCCTTGCTGTACTGCGTTGGCAAAGGTAAAGGGATGGTGGGCGCTGTTCCAATCCCCATGATCGTTGTTGGTGTGGAATCGGGCGACTCGCAGGGCAGCCGCATAGGTGACGATTTGGGCTAACTGGGCCTCTGTACAACCCGATCGCAGCGCATGCAATAAACTGTTGGCGATCGCTTGAGCATCCTCTCCCAACAACAC
>DATNPS010000383.1:0-13278 GCA_036703095.1 Crinalium sp.
GACCCACAGCGGGTAATCTGGTTGGGTGCGAAAGTCTCTGATTTGTTGGAGATGCTCAATCAGGCTCATAGGGGTTAGAGGCAGTAGAACGGTACTTGTCTATCTTGCTTTTTCTACAGCCAATAGATCAGCCCTGCCCCAGCCACGGGTTCCACCCCTGCACTCCGTTCTATGTAAGATGGGTAGATTGTGAAACCGCACTAAACGATCAGAATTTGACTGGGCTTGAGGGATGGAGCGCTGGTTAGGGTGGCGATCGCCACTGCCACACCACTTCCCGTCCCATCCGCATCTACGCTGACAACTCCAGTGGTGGTGTTATATAAAATGTGAGTGCTGGCACTGCTGGATGTAGGATTGGCACCACTGACAAAGACCACCGATGCAGCATTCGACGTACTTAATACATCCCCAGCGACCAGCGTGCCACCAAATCCGGTGGCTGAAATTTGCAAGAAATCATTGCTGCTAAAATCTGTGATGATGTCCCCCCCGTCGGTCGGTGTGGCATAGGCAAAGGTATCTGCTCCCGCTCCACCTGTTAAGGTATCGCTCCCTGCCCCACCTGTGATGGTGTTGACGCTAAAGTTGCCGATCAGCGTATCGTTAGCCGATGAACCAATAATATTCTCGACTCCGATCAGCGTATCCGTCTCGGATGCCGGGATTGAATCATCTAACTGTACTGTAACTATCCCCGTTTCCAGATTGGCGGTGATGGGATTCGATCGCTGGGAATAGTCGGCAGTATCAAAGCCAACGCCGCCATCCAGCACATCATTGCCCTCACCCCCATCCAGAATATCGTCTCCAGCCGCGCCGATCAGCGTGTCGTTTCCGGCCAAGCCTCGCAGAAAGTTAGCCGTCGGGTCGCCCGATAGCGTATCGTCTCCAGGCGTACCACCGGGCAACGCAGATGTGGCTAACTGGGTCAGGTTCAGCGAGCTTTCAGTGACGGCGATCGCCACATCTGAACTGCCAAAGGGTGAGGTGAGGGTACGCCAGTCGCCACCACTGATATCATTGCTGGTGACATACTCTCCCGTCGTAACGTTATACCAGCGCACCTTAAATGTACCCGTCACATTCCGTAAATCCAGCCCAACCGACCCGCCATTTTTGAGATAGATGCCGTAGGCCCATCCCGATTGCACCAGCGCCATATTGCCTGTCGTGTTGGATAGCACGCTATTGTTTGGCGTCATGCTTTCAAAGGGCAGTGCTTCTACAAACTGGCGAGCAAGGCGCATGTCATTCCACATTGGCTCTACCTGGTTTGGAGCCAGTAGGCCCACCCCTCGCACCTGATCCAGGTAGTAATAGTGCAATTCGTAAGAGCCACCGCCCAGGTAAATCGGGTACAAAATGTCCGATCGCATCTTCAACCGGGTTGTGCTGTTGACCACATCCACCCTGGGCGTTTCGTCAATGCTGATGGGAATTGGACGTCCTGCACTTTCTGAGGCATTGCGATTGTTAATCACAACCTGATTAAAATTCTGCAACGTCGTCGTGGAGAGTAATGCTGCGCCACCAGGCTCCGCCTCAATGCTGGTGAGATCAAAATTTGGATTGCCCATAAACGGCCAGGGGTTGCTTCCCGGTTGTCGGTGCACCGTGACCGGATGATCGTAAGGATCTAGCGCATGGATCTGTCCGGCATATTGAGACTGCTGGCTATCGGTATAGTTTTGCTCAGCCTCTTCTCCAACATTCCAAATCAGCCCGTTGTAATGACCAAAGCGAGCAATCATTTCTCGGTAAAACAAATTGCGGTCATACCCTTTCCAGGCTGCATCGTCATCAAATACAAGGTGAAGCACCATGCCCCGACTTTGCGCGTAGTCAAAAAAGTCTTCCCACTGGCGCAATTTCGCGATGTCAAATCGGGTCGAACCTGCTACAGAATTGGCTTTGGCGTCTGTAGGCGTACTGCCTAGCCAAGGCCACACATCATTGCCATCTCCATCAATCGTGTTGAGCAGCATGTATACGCTGTTCACACCCCGACTGCTCAAGTAATCGATTGTTGCTTTCTTTTCAGCAAAGCTACCTTCTGCATTACCCAACAAATTTTCAGGATCATCGCTGCCACTCTTGATCCAATATTCACCATCAGCAAACTTTAGATAATGATCATTTGCATATTGCAATCGGCCCGATCGCAATAGATCAGATGCAGTTGCGGGAACTTGATCAACCGAGAATGATCCGCTGTAGGCATTTAAGGCAGGTTCGCTGCTAGAGGTTGAAAATGTCCAGTTACCGATCGCATTGGCGCTAAAACGTACTTTCCAAACGTTTCCGGTGCTGCCTCCATTGCCGTCTCCATCGTAAAAGGCAGGAACCGTAAACGTGCCTCCTGGCCCCGTAAACGTAACATTGACTGTGGTTTGAAATGGGTTAATGCTACCCGTAGCGCTACTTTGCAGCCCCGGTAAATTAATTTCAATTTTGTGCCATTTGTGAAAGGTACCCAGTGCACCCAAACTGCGATCGTTGTCTGTCACATTAACTGTCAGATCAGGTGCAGAAATGCCGTTATAACCTACATCAGAACTGGTTGTTGTATGCTTGATTGTGCTGGTATGTTGAGTCGCTTCTACAATCGTGTCATCAACGGCGGTGACGGTAATCGTCTGCGGGTTATTCCAGTTAACGGGCGTGAATGTAATGCTTGAGGCGCTTGTTTTGGTTTGAGTATCGGACGTAATCGTCACTGTTACGTTAGCGAGTGGCTGACGATTAAGAACCACCGTGTATTGATCAGTGTTACCCCCTTCCGTAACGTTTGTGCTGCCTCCTGTTTGGGTAATGGTCACTCCGGCTGGTGGAGTTGGAGTGGGCGTTGGAGTGGGTGTTGGTGTTGGTGTCGGAGTGGGTGTTGGTGTCGGCGTTGTAGCCGGAATGAAATCAATGTAATCAATGCGCGATCGCTCCCCCGATTGATACGTTCCTAACAGCTTAAACGTATCACCATTAGTAATGTTGAGCTGAGTTGCAACAGTGCGCGTGCGAAACGTTTGAGTTGTTGCGCCATCGGCACTGAGTGATAGATCAAGCAACCATTTGTCTAACTCAACACCGTTTCGTTGAACAGTAATTTGACTAACACCATCGTTCTCATCGTAGTAACCTACGACAACATTATATAGACCTGTTGCACCAGAAAATTTAGTGGTCGCACTTCCTGTCGTATTAAGGGTTTTCACGCGAATCAGTTTTCCACCCGATGCAGCACTATTAGACTCCACTTCATATCCGGAGCGAGTCATGTTTTCTGCTTGAACCCGGATGCTAGTAAGCGCTGGAGTAGGTGTTGGAGTAGGTGTTGGTGTTGGTGTCGGAGTGGGTGTTGGTGTTGGAGTAGGTATTGGTGTTGGTGTTGGCGTCGGAGTTGAATTGGAGACTGGAACAAACTCTATGTAGTCTACCCGTGCATGTTCTTCAGCATTTTCTGTTCCAAAAATCTCAAATCGCGTACCTGTAGTAATGAGCTGATTAGCTGCAATTTGCCGTCGCACGCGAGTACCGCTACTGATGCTACCACTACCTAAGTTTTGATTAAGCGTCCAGCTATCGAGGGTTTGTCCACCCAATTTTACTTCTAAATTAGCTTGACCATCGTTTTCGTCAAAATAAACGATATAGATTTCATAGTTACCTGTTAATAAATTAAGATCACCAAATGCACTTCCTGTTTCATTAGTGCTGCCACCTACAAAACTAATTACTTTTCCACCAGACGCAATACTATTTGATTCAATTCGATAACTACCTGTGCGCTGAAGTGCCTCAGCCTGTAGCTGAATCGGAGTGACCATGCAATATCTCCAAAAGCAGTGAATGAAAAAGAGCTAGAGCAGAAACGCTCGACTTAATGCCACGAAAAACTGTTGTGCAAGGCGAATAACGCAAGCACACTTAAAGAAGCCGTTAAGGTATCAAATAAAGGTGTTGTGGAACTGGCTTATCACTAAACATGATGAATGGAGGGTAGACAGGAAGCCAGTTGGAAATACACTGCTGCACATCAAAAATTAAGCAGTTAAATTCCCTCCTACCATCCTTACTAACCGTGCCAGGATTTTCCGGAAGATCAAGACCTGATTCTCATGATATTTTCACGAAAATGATAGTTATTTATTTCATCTGGCTAAAAATTAATTCGGTGTAATTACGGAATGCACCTTAAATCTATTTATACCTGCCTTCACGGAAAAATGCATTCTTAAAGCCAATATCTTCACAAAAACTTATACAGCATTGATGGAGTGCATACGAACTGAGAAGACAGGCATCACTACCCTACCTTCTACGCAAATGTCAATCAGAGTCGCTACGGTTAGATAGCGTAATTCCACTTCTGACTAAGCGTAGATATTCCTGTAAAGCAACCTTCTAAGACACAATGTTGCAACTTGATTAGAAGGATTAAGCAATATCCTTGGTAAGTAGTCTTACATCAGTCATGAAACAACTTAGAAGATATCGCCGGGTCTATCGAAAAGTAGATTTATTACGAAATTTTAAACCCTATCGTAAATAAGCTTAACTGAAGCATAACTTAAATTAGCGATCGCCTTAAACATCTGTCAAAACAGACTTTGTTGTCTAATTATTGCTTCATCAACGAATATAGAATGCAGTAGTTTTGGAGTGTGTTAGGCAAAACCTTAACGCATCGTGATGTCAGGATGATGTGTTACGAGATCACTAATACATCCTAAACAATAATTTTTTCGCGGCTATCCACACGAAGTCCACCTTCTCGGACTGGGACGTTTGGAACTTACCTTCGCGGTTTTAACCGCCACTTCTCCAATCGCTAGATGCATCCCTATCAAGCTACACACCTATCGAAATCGACAGGTAGCGATCGCCCATTCGGCCTGTTGAACGTTACTCCCTTCGTTTCTCCTGCCCTTAGTGTTAGATTCAGTGCTTCCGTATTAGGAGATACAAACACTCGCGGAGCCAGCTTTTAACCTTCACTGTAATCTGACCCACGTACCGGAGAAGGAGACCATCATGCCTGAAGTAACTACACCTGCCCATCAAACTGGTGATTTTTTTGTTGATTACGAAGAAAAAGTCTTTCCTGACGTCAAAGCTGAACCCGGTGAGAAAGCGCTGGTGACCTTCCACACGGTTGCCTTTGAAGGATCAATTGGTCTAGTGAACCTGCTGCAAGCCCTGCGGTTGTTGCGTAAAGGGTTCGAAACTTCTGTTCTGCTATATGGGCCTGGTGTAACGCTGGGTGTACAGCGCGGCTTCCCAAAGCTGGGAGATGAGGCGTTCCCTGGACATCAAAATTTCAACAATCAGCTCGGCAAGTTTATGGCTGAGGGAGGCAAGGTTTATGCGTGCCGATTTGCGCTGCAAGCGCTGTATGGACATGGCGAACCGTCTTTAATTCCCGGCATTCGCCCAATCAATCCGCTGGATGTGCTGGATTTGATCTTATTGCATCGCAAGGATAACGCGTTCATCCTCGATACCTGGACGGTCTAAATGGACGATTCACGCACGGTTCGGGCCGCCGCAGTGCAGATCAGTCCGGTGTTGTTTAGTCGAGATGGCACAACTGAAAAAGTGCTGCTGGCGATCGCAGAAGCGGCCAAAGCGGGAGCACAACTTGTTGTCTTTCCGGAAACGTTTATCCCTTACTACCCCTACTTTTCGTTTATTCAGCCGCCTGTGTTGATGGGCAAAGAGCATATGCGGCTGTACGAAGAGGCGGTAGAAGTTCCGGGGCCCGTCACCGATGCTGTGAGTCGGGCTGCTCGTTCCTACGGCATTGTGGTGGTGCTGGGCGTGAATGAGCGCGATCGCGGTTCGCTGTACAACACGCAACTGCTGTTTGATGCTGACGGATCGCTGGTTTTGAAGCGACGCAAGATCACGCCAACCTACCATGAGCGAATGGTTTGGGGACAGGGGGACGGTGCGGGACTGGCCGTTATCGATACGGCAGTTGGCAAAGTTGGTGCTCTGGCCTGCTGGGAGCATTACAACCCCCTGGCACGATTTGCCCTGATGGCCCAGCATGAGCAGATTCACTGCTCGCAGTTTCCCGGCTCAATGGTGGGACAGATTTTTGCAGACCAGATTGAAGTCACCATTCGCCATCATGCGCTGGAATCAGGTTGTTTTGTCGTGAATGCAACCGGATGGCTCTCTCCAGATCAGGTGAGTCAAATCACCCAGGATGAGAAACTACAGCGCGTTCTAACGGGCGGATGCAACACCGCTATTATTGGCCCTGAAGGCACCCACCTCTGTCCGCCAATTACGGACGGTGAGGGAATGGCGATCGCCGATCTCGACTTTTCCCTTATCACCAAACGCAAACGCATGATGGATTGCGTCGGTCACTACTCTCGCCCCGATCTGCTGCAATTGCAGATCAACGCCAGTCGTTGGTCTGTATTGCAAGACCGTGTAGCCCCTCCACCACTGTCCTCTGAAAGTATCACGTTTGATAGCGAAGACTGCGTGGAATTCTGAGTCAGGAGTCAGGAGTCAGAAGTCGCAGGCAGCGGGGGACAAGGAGGACAGGGGAGATAGAGGAGATGGGGAGGATGGGGAAGATAGGGAAGCAAAAAGTTCTCCATACCCCATACCCAACATTCAACACCTAACACCCAACACCTAACACCCAGCACCTAACACCCAGAACCCAACAATGAACAAGCAACAGCTCATCACAAAACTTCAGTCAACTGGGTTAAAACTGGTGGAACAAGACGTCGGAGCGGCTGGCCGTCGGGGAGGAGCAGGGCCATCCGATCACAAAGCGGTGACGATTGATGGCACGACGGTGATGGTGCCCATTTTCACGAGTAGTGCTGCTCAGTCGCCCTATAGCGTTGATGTTCAATCGCTATCGGAGAATCCGGTTTTGGAATGCGCAGGGGAAGCGATCGCCCCCATCCAGTTTCCCAAGCCTCCCCAGTTTTATAACCTGACGACTGCCGATGGCATTCCCTACTGGAAGATCGCGCTACTGCACAGTCACGATGTCCTCGCGACGACGGTGCTGCAAACCTGCAAGCGCTATAGCGACACGGAAACTTCCTGTCAGTTTTGCGCGATCGGTCAATCGCTAGACGCCGGACGCACCATTGCCCGTAAAACACCAGCCCAACTGGCCGAGGTCGCGGAAGCCGCCGTTCGCTTGGATGGGGTTAAACATCTGGTCATGACCACAGGAACACCTAACACCAGCGATCGCGGTGCTGCATACTTAACAGAATGCGCCAAAGCCATTAAAGCCAGAGTTGATCTGCCCATTCAGGCACAGTGTGAACCGCCGGATGATTTTGTCTGGTTTGAGCGTATGAAAGCCGCAGGCATCGACAGTTTAGGAATGCATCTGGAAGCCGTTGATGAAGCGGTGCGAGCCAAAATTATGCCGGGGAAAGCATCGGTTCCCGTAGCCTATTACTTTAAAGCGTTTGCAGCGGCGGTTCAAGTCTTTGGCTGGGGGCAGGTCAGTACCTATCTGCTGGCAGGCTTAGGAGACAGCCTGGAAACTTTGGTAACGGCGTGCGATCGCCTGATTCAACTGGGTGTCTACCCCTTTGTTGTACCCTTTGTTCCCATCACCGGAACTCCTCTAGAAAACCATCCTGCCCCAACGAGCGACTTTATGTTTGCCCTTTATCAGCAAGTTGGACACCTGTTGAAACAGTCAGGCATGTCGTCTGCCGCGATGAAAGCAGGCTGTGCCAAGTGTGGCGCATGTTCTGCGCTATCAATGTTTGAATCCTAAGGATTGCGAACAAATTAAAACCGAATTTTTAATTTTTGAAAGTGCGGCTCTGCCGCACTTTCAAAAATTAAGTTTCGGGTTTTATTAAATTCACGATCCTAAGTACTGCTGTTCATAGAAAGGAATCGGAAATAAAACCAGGGAGATATGGGAGCTGTACCCCAGTCAGGGTTCCATCCCTGCACCCCGAATTCCTCCCTTATTTATGACAAGTTTAAGGATCGTGGATTTAGTAAAACCGCAAACTGTACGGGCGAGTTTAGCCCCCCACATCCCACACTCCACACCCTATACCCCACACCCCACTCATGTCAGACAACCGCTATTCCTTCAAACTGGCGCTGTCTTCCGATGAAATCAACGCCTATTTTGAACTGCGCCGCCGCATTTTTTGTGATGAACAGGGACTATTCGGTGAAAGCGACGAAGATGAAATCGATCGCGATGCTTATCCCATTGTAGCGATCGCTCATCATGAACCCTCCGTTGATCAAGTCGTTGGCGTTGTGCGAATTTACGAAACAAAGCCAGGATTTTGGTATGGCGGACGTTTGGGCGTTCATCCTAACTATCGCCGCGTCAATCGCATTGGTAAAGGTTTGATTTACAAAGCCGTGACAACTGCGAATACCTGGGGATGCGATCGCTTCTTAGCCACCGTGCAACTGCAAAATGTTCGGTTTTTCCAACGGTTGCATTGGGCGTCGTTGGACGAAATGACAATTTGCGATCGCCCTCATCACTTGATGGAAGCAGATTTGAACTACTACCCTGCTGGCAATGAGCCTCGGCCTGTACTCTCGCAAATTGCCTAAAAAATCAAGAGGCATCCTGATGTTAGTAGAACTGGCAGATCGACTCCGACAATTTTTAGGAATTTTGCATAAACAAGACATTCAAACGGCGGCGATCGCCCTGAATTCGTACCTGCAAGAGTCTGCAACGGGCAATGCCATTCGGGTTGGGGACGATTGTGCTGCCATTCCGGATAGTGATGGTTATCTGCTGCTCGCGGCGGAGGGAATGCTGCCTGCATTGGTGGAGAGCGAACCCTGGTTTGCTGGATGGTGCGGAGTCCTGGTGAATGTCAGCGACATTTACGCGATGGGAGGTCGCCCGATCGCTGTTGTAGATGCGCTGTGGAGCCAATCCGCCAGTGCCGCTAAACCGATTTGGGAAGGCATGAAAGCTGCGGCTCAAGTGTTTAACGTTCCGATTGTGGGAGGACACACGAACTGTCATAGTGCTTACAATGCCCTATCGGTCGCGATTTTAGGGCGCGCTAAACGGCTGATTACCAGTTTCAATGCTCAACCCGGTGACGTGATTCTGATGGTGGGCGATTTTCGGGGGCGATCGCATCCCAAGCATCCCTTTTGGGACGCCGCCACTCAAGCTGAGCCACAGCAACTCCGCGCTGACCTGGATTTGCTGCCCCAACTGGCGGAAGCCGGACTATGCGACGCGGGCAAAGACATCAGCATGGGCGGCATTCTGGGCACATTGCTGATGCTTCTGGAAACCTCTGGCTGTGGTGCGTTATTGGATCTGGATAAAGTTCCTTATCCCGATACGGTACCACTGGAGCGCTGGTTGATTTGCTTCCCGAGTTACGGATTTCTTTTAAGCGTGCGGCCTGACTGTGTAGCGGAGGTGCGATCGCGCTTTCGAGAACGCGGCTTAATCTGTGAGGCGATCGGAGAAATACAGCCAACTCATCAACTCCGGCTGAAATGGCAGTCGGAATCAGTACTGTTTTGGGATCTCTCGAAACACGCATTGACTGGCTTTTCTAACTGACGTAAGTCTTTAACTTAAGTCTTTAACTACGGTATTGTCGTAACGCTGCGAAGACGGCAGATACTTCTTTAAAAACCCAACTTATCCCAACTTATATTGAAAGCGAGCGGCAAAGCCGCTCGCTTTCAATATAAGTTGGGTTTTAGAGTGTTGACCAAGAATCATAGCCGAGTGTCGTGTAGGGCACTTTTTTGAGCATTTATCGAATTCACATGAAATTTTTACGAATTTATTTTTCTATCTTTAAAAATAAATTTTATTCTTTTCAGACGAACAAAAATAAGTAATAATACGTGCAGTCGAAGTATAAAAAACCATTGAACTGGGATTTGTACGTATGCCTAAAAATTCTTTTTTGAGCGTAAAAGCATCTTGTAAAGACTGCTAAACAACATCTCCATGTTCTTTTAATTTTTCTCACGATTGAGAGTTCTTAATTTAACATTCGTGAAAAATATAAATAATAACCCGTTACCTTAACTCAGGCCGTACTTGTTTCAGGTTGCACTTGTTTATTGGGACTGGGTGGGCTGTATAGCAGACAACATAAGCAGGACAACATGGAACCTGACGAATCGATTAACTATTTTAGGAAATGCTTAGCTCAATCACATCCCTCTCGACTCTTGCAATGTGAGGTTGATAAAACGGATTATTTATTTCATTGGCGCGATCGCCAGCTTTGGGATTTATTTGAAGAAGCGATGGATGCAATGGTCATCAATGATCGGCAACAGATGGAGCGATCGCTACAGAAGCTCAATCGCGATCTAGAACGACTCAGCCAAGAGCTGGAACAACAGGTTGAAGACCGCACAGCAGAGTTGCAGATTGCGAATCGACGCCTACAGGCTGAGATTCAAGCGCTTCGGCAGGCTAACTTCAAGCGGGCTAGAACCGATCGCCAGCAGCACAACGAGCCGATCGCAGATATGAGCGATTGCCAACGTATGGAAGTATCGCTACAAGACAGTGAAGAGCGCTATCGTTCGGTTGTCGCCGCGATGGCCGAGGGTGTGGTTCTGCAACAGGCAGATGGCCAAATTACGGCCTGCAACGAAAGCGCACAGCACATTTTAGGACTCACGATCGATCAGATGATGGGGCGCACTTCGATCGATCTAGCCTATCGAACGATCCACGAAGATGGTTCGCCGTTTCCCGGTGAGGCTCATCCCTCAATGGTGACGTTAAGAACGGGGCAGGCTCAACGAAGTGTTGTGATGGGCATCTGTAAACCCAATAAAGTGACCACCTGGATTTCGATCAACTCCCAACCTCTGTTTCGCCCGAATGAGCCACTACCGTATGCCGTAGTCACTTCTTTTACAGACATTACGTCGCGAAAGCAAATCGAGGAAAAACTGCGAAAGAGTGAAACGAATCTTGCAGAAGCACAGCGGCTCACCCACGTTGGCAACTGGGAATTTGATAGCCAGACCCAAAAACTAACCTGGTCTGAAGAACTGTTTCATATTTTTGGATACGGCCCGCATCAACCAGAACCAACGCTGACACAACACATTGATGCCATTCATCCTGAAGATCAAGACTACTGGCAACACACGATGCAGCGAGCGTTTTTAACAGGCGAATCGTATGTAATCGAATACCGGATCATTCGTCCAAACGGTACGATGCGAGTCGTTGAGGCACGAGGAGAAGGCGTTTTAGATGCTGAAGGTCACGTCATTCGCCTGTTTGGTACACTGCAAGACATCACCGAGCATAAGCAGATGGAAACCAATCTGCGACGGCAGGCTGAACAAGAGCACCTGATCGGAGCCATTACCCAGCGCATTCATCAATCGCTCGATGTCAACACCATTTTAGATACGACGGTTGTAGAGGTGCGAAAGCTGCTGAAAGCCGATCGCGTTTTAATGTATCAACTGAATCCTGATTTTAGCGGTACGGTGGTCGTGGAATCGGTAGCTTCGGGATGGCCGTCTATCTTCCAGCAAACCATTATTGATCCCTGTTTTTCGCAGCAATGTGTGCAGCACTATCAGCAGGGATATATCAAAGTACAACCAGATATCTACGCTGCTAATGCACACCCTTGCTACATCCAACTGCTAGCTCCGTTTCAGGTGAGAGCGTTACTGGCAATTCCCATTTTTCGGGGAGAACTCCTGTGGGGCTTGCTGATTGTGCACCAGTGCTCAGCTCCTCGCGTATGGGAAAACTGGGAAACCTCGCTGATGCAGCAACTCGCCGTGCAAACCGGAATTGCACTGCAACAGGGATGGCTGTATGAACAGATGCAACAGCTTAACGCCACGCTAGAGCAGCAAGTTGAGCATCGAACGACTGAGTTGAAGCAAGCATCTGATTATGAAGCGCTGCTCAAACGCATTACGGATCAGGTGCGCGATTCGTTAGATGAAACTCAAATCCTCCAAACGGCTGTTCAAGAAATTGCCCTTGCTCTCAATGTTAGATGTTGTGATGCAGGGTTATACAATGCTGAACGCACAACATCCACTATCTTTTGTGACCACACGACAGACTTTCCCTCAGCGCAGGGAAAAGTGATTCCGATTCAAGATTCTGTTATTCATCACCAACTTTCTCAGGGGCAATCGCTGCAATTCTGTTTTCTGCTAGATGCTTTCAATAATGTTCGTCCCAATCTAGAAATGTTCACCATCTTATCTAGCCCTATTCTCGACAATCAAACGGTTCTCGGCGATTTGTGGCTGTTTAAGGCATCGCATGAGACGTTCAGCGATATGGAAGTGCGCCTGGTCGAACAGGTTGCCAATCAATGTGCGATCGCCCTTCGTCAGTCTCGCTTATATCAAGAAGTGCAGGCTCAGGTTAAAGAACTGGGGCGGCTCAATAGCCTTAAAGATGATTTCCTGAGCACCGTATCGCATGAGCTACGTGCTCCAATGGCCAACATTAAGATGGCCACCCAAATGCTAGAAATCGCATTTAAACCACTCAACATTTTAGACGATCGCACATCGCGGTATCTTCAAATTCTCAAAGATGAATGTCAGCGAGAAACGGATTTAATTAACGATTTGTTGGATTTATCACGGCTCGAAATGGGCCGTGCTGAGCTGAATCTAACGTCCGTTAACTTACAGTGCTGGCTGCCTCATCTTGCAGATGCCTTTCAGGAAAGAGCCGATCAGCAACAGCAGCAATTCTCAGTGGCGATCGCTCCAACCCTTGCTGAGGTGACAACCGATCTGTCTTATCTGGAACGCATCCTGACGGAACTGTTGCACAATGCCTGCAAATATACACCGTCGGGTGAAACGATCTCCCTCTCCGCGCAACTCCTTTCAGACGCTGTGCAAATTCAAGTCACCAATACCGGAGTCCAAATTCCGGATGAAGAGCGCGATCGCATTTTTGAGAAGTTTTACCGCATTCCCAACAACGATCCCTGGAAACATGGTGGAACCGGATTGGGATTAGCCCTAGTTAAAAAAATGGCAGAGCTAATGAGCGCGTCACTGCAACTCGAACACTGCGTCGGTCAAACGACCTTCACCCTCAAACTGCCGCAGAAAATTCATTAACGTTTAGTCCAGCACCTCATCCGTGATTTGCAAGCTTCTCAGCGATCGCTAATGTCTGCTGCAACTGTTTTGCCATTTCATCTAATCTTGTTTCTAAATTAGAAATACGTTGAGCTTGCAGTGTTACGGTCTGCTCTAATTGAGCAATTCTTTGATCTGAGG
>DATNPS010000384.1:0-7530 GCA_036703095.1 Crinalium sp.
ATCCTGCTATTTTAACGTGAATTCGATAGCCCGATTTTGCGTGCGCGACGCGCACGCAAAATCGGGCTTTTTAGAGTGGTGCGACGCGCCACTCTAAAAAGCCCATTCGTCGAATTCACGTTATTTTAACGCTAGACTGAACTCTGGTGGCCAATGGTGACAAAAGCCCAAATCTTGCTGAAGCAAATAAGCAAACTGCAAGAGTTCCGCTTCTCCATGAGGTTTGCCGACTAGCTGCATTCCGACTGGCAGACCGGATGGTGTCCAACCGCAGGGAATCGAGAGGGTTGGCAACCCGGTTAAGGAAATAATGTAGGTGATGGCTAAATAATCGATGATGTTTCGGAGCGGTTTACCGTTAATTTCTAAAATTTCGTGTTGCGTGTGGGGAAAGGGTAAAACGCTGCTACAGGGCGTTACCAGAACATCATATCGTTCAAAAAATTCTAGAAAGTTGAGGTAAAGCTGGCTGCGATCGCTCTCTGCTTGCAGAAAATCGGCTGCGCTAATGCCCAATCCTCGCTCTACATTCCAGCGAAAGTTATCTGCAATTTGATCGTCATGATGTTCTAAATGGTGTTTATGACTATGTAGCAAAACGGCTGCTCGCAGAACTTCGAAGGCTTGTGGAGCCGCAGAGCAATCGGGCTGATCGATCGTTATGGATTGACAAACAGATTGCATTTGAGCAACAGCCGCTTCCACGATCGCCACCACATCATCCGCAACGGGAGCAACCCCTAAATCGTGGCTATAGGCAACGCGAATACGCTGCCGCATTTGCTGTAATGAGTGATCTGAGAAATCGGGAGCGCTCCAGGAGGATTGGGCGATCGCCACTGGATCGCGGGCATCATATCCGGCCATGACGGACAGCATGAAGGCTGCATCTTCAACAGTACGGGCAAAGATACCGTCACTGACTAACGTATCCCACAGCAACGGTTTGGGAACGCGTGGAATGCGGCCAATCGAGGGACGCAGGCCGACAATGCCACAAAAGCTGGCTGGCATCCGCACAGAGCCGCCCATATCGGTTCCCTGCGCTAAGGGACACATTCCCGTCGCAACGGCGACCGCAGACCCTCCACTAGAGTTACCGCAGGTTTTATCCAGGTCATACGGGTTAGCCGTTGGCCCCAGCAGTGGATTGGTTGTAGCGTCACCCAAGCCAAATTCAGGAGTGTTAGTCTTGCCAATAACGATTCCACCTGCGGCACGCAGACGCGCGACACACAATTCATCCTGGGTAGGCACATGCTCCTTGTAAATTGGTGATCCATACGTGGTGCGTACTCCTGCCGTCAGGGTTAAATCTTTGATCGCAATTGGAATGCCGTGCAGGGGGCCGAGCAATTGACCGTGAACGATCGCCTCATCCGCCCGTTGAGCTTCGGCATAAGCGCGCTCGGGGCAAAGCGTTATGAAGGCTTTCAAACGATGATCAAGTTGATCAATCCACTTAAAACAGGCATCTAAAACATCTACAGCAGATATTTGTTTAGATTGCAGGGCTTTCGCTAATGCGATCGCAGAGTATTGCAAGAGTTCATTCATGGATTACTCTCGTGATAAAGAGGAGTGCTCTCAGGGACGCTTTCCTCAGTTTTTATATTTGTCCATCTACTTAGATATGAAAACGTAGCACAAATTACATTTGTCGAGTAAACTTCCTGATTTGATGAAATCGCGCCACATTTGCGATCGCATCAGGTAAAAAGTATGATTTCCTCAAACCGCTGGACTCGTCGGCAGACATTAGGGTTTCTCGCTGGAATCGCTGGCAGTGCAGCCCTCCATGCTTGTACAAAATCTGGGCCAAATACGTCTGCCAGTTCCACGACGCTGCCTAAATTGTCCTTGGGAGCTGTACCGGGTTGGATCGGCTACACGCCTCTCTACATCGCTCTGGGGAAGGGATTCTTTAAAGAACTAGGGGTTGATGTCTCGATGGTCATTTTAGGATCAAATCCTGACGTGCGGGCGGCGTTCACAGCAGGTAAGATTGATGCACAAACGACAGTGACATCGGAAACTGTGTTACAGGCGGATTCTGGTAAAGCATTCAAAATTGTTTTAGTCGAGGACAATTCCCTTGGTGCAGACGGCATTCTCGCTAAAAACAGCATTCCCGATGTTCAGTCATTTAAAGGTAAAGAGATTGCGGTTGAAATTGGCGGCGTGAGTCATTTCTTTTTGCTGCAAGTTTTGAAGGAAGCAGGGTTGAGCGACAAGGATGTCACATTAATCAACCTCACGCCTGACGCCGCTGCCGCTGCCTATCAGTCTGGGAAAGTGGATATCGCAGTGACCTATGCGCCTTTTCTGTCTAAAGCCAACGATGCTCAAAAAGAGGGACGCATTATCTACGATTCATCCAAGATGCCAACGGCGATTACCGATCTCTACCTGGTTGATAGTAAATATGCAGAAGCCAATCCAAAAGCGGTTGCCGCATTTGTGCAGGGTATTTTGAAGGGATTGGATTTTCTCAAAACAAACTCGGAAGAAGCGCTGGCGATCGCTGCTAAACAGCTAGAAATTACGCCAGCAGACTTAGAGGAGCAGCTTAAAGGCGTCCGGTTAGTTGATCTACCGACGAATAAAGAGATGTTAGGTAATCCAAATAGCGATCTTTATTTGCTCAACTCGATGAAAGATTTAGTCACCTTTTTACAAAGCCAAAATCAGATTAAATCGACTCCAGATATGTCTAAATACATTGATCCAAGCTTTGTTAACGCGTTATAACGCGAACTTAAAATCATCTAAGGAACAAAACCAAATTTTTAGGAGGGGAGTGCGTGGCTTTGCTGCGCACTCCCCTCCTAAAAAAATGTCACATATTGGGACATCCCGGTAAGTTATCTCCCAAAAGCAACCGTGCCAGGCTGGGTAATGATTCTCCATAAGTGGGGTGAATATGTACGGAGCGCTCTAGCAATTGCCAGGTTGCTCCGGCCTCCATCAAATCTAGAAACACATGCACCAATTCAGCCGTTTCATATCCCACTAACGTAGCACCCAAAATTTTGTCGCTGTCGCTATCGATCACCATGCGATAAAACCCTAAGTCATGCCCCCATTCGATCGCCCGTGCCATTTGATTCATAGATAATGTCACTGCACGCGTATTGATTCCCTGCTTCTGGGCCTGTTCCAACGTCATTCCCACTCGTCCAACCTGCGGTTCCGTGTAGACGGCATACCCAAGGACGCGATCGCTTCGGGTTCGCGCTTCCCCACACAAAATCGCCTTTAAGCGGCGGTAGTCTTCCCACGACACATGGGTAAAAGCAGGCTGTTTGGCGACATCGGCGATCGCATACACACCAGAACAACTGGTGTGGAACTGGTCATCAATTTTGACAAATCCTTTGTCGTCCAGTTCAATGCCGCTAGCCGCTGCGTTCAGCGTTTTGGTATTTGGTTTACGTCCGGTTGCAACCAGCAAGGCTTCTGCCTCAAGCTGTTCTCCCGTACTCAGGGTCAACTGAAATACACCATTTTCGTAGGCCACCTGTTTGGTGCTCACCCCAAAGTGAAGCTGAATTCCGTCCTGCTCAAAGGCAGTTGCTAAAACTTCACTCACATCAGCTTCTTCGTGATCCAGAACGCGATCGCCCCGCACAATCAAATGGGTTTCACTCCCCAATCGCGCTAATCCCTGACCTAATTCCAAGCCAATATAGCCACCGCCAATGACTAGCGATCGCGGGGGTAAGGCATTCAGGTCAAAGAAGTTGCGATTGGTGAGGTAAGGAGTTTCAGCAAGACCTGGAATCTCAGGAATAAGGGAGGATGTACCTGTGTTGATAATGACCAGCGGAGCCTGAACTGTGACGTCTCCACCGCTGACAGTGCGTTCACCGACAAAGGTCGCTTCGGCACACACAATCCTGACCCCTGCATTTTCTAACCGTTTTTGAGTGCCCTGATTGAAATCGTGACGAATGCTCCGAACCCGCTCCATCACTGCCGGAAAGTCAACTTCAACGGTAGTATGAATGCCTAGCCGTTTGGCCTGTCGTGCCCGACCAGCGGCATGGGCGGCGGCCAGGAACGCTTTAGATGGCGTACAGCCATAGTTAATGCAACTGCCACCCAACGCATCTCGTTCAAACAAGACGACGTTTCGACCCGCTTTGGCAAAATCAACTGCCAGAGGAATGCCACCCTGGCCACTGCCGATTACGATCACATCTACGGTTTCCATCAGGGCAGTTCTCCTTGGGATTTCCGGCTACGCTCCCACAAGTTTGATTAAAAATCATCTATCCATGGGCGTGTACTGAATTCAAACTGAAATGTGATGATGTTGATATCTAGACGCTGTGGCGAATAGTTGCGAACAATGCTTATTTTGGTAAATCAGGACAAATAAATTCTTGTTCCTGATGTAAGCAATTCAACGTGACTAAGTGCTAACTGCCTTATCTGCCATTATGCTAACTTGTGACAGCTTAGCAACAGGTAAGTTTGCTAAGTTAGCCTCCAAGTTTCAGCAATGTTCATTTTGGCAAGCTACGGTTGTTTTTGAGAGAGTTGCACCGAGCGTGACTCTCTCAAAAACAATTGGGTTTTAAGCAATTCAAATTGCTATAAGACCGTGAATTCGACGAACGGTCTTTTAAGGGTGTCACGCGTCGCGTGACACCCTTAAAAGACCGACTTGGCATGTGCGTTGCGCACGCCAAGTCGGACTATCGAATTCGTGTTATAAGAAGAGAAATGTGGCTCAGTTAAAAGGGTAAAACTGCGATACCTGTAGCTGTAAGAGAGTACACTGCTGAACCAACGCGTTCTTGAACCTAGTGAGATTTAGGGCCGTGGATGTAATAAAACCCGAAACTTAATTTGGTTGTAATTTATCCATGATCCTTAGTAGGTTGAACTTCATGCAGCCGACGCTCTAAGAATCGACGTTCGCTGTCATTTGTCACTAACGCCAGTGCACGAGTGTAACTTTGGGCGGCGGTCTGGGTATCTCCGATGCGCCGCAATAGATCGGCACGGGCAGCGTGGAACAGATGATAGTTGTCGAGGTCGGTGGCAAGATGATCCAGGAGTGTGAGCGCTACTGCTTCGCCTTCAGCCATTGCGATCGCCACCGCTCGATTTAATGAAACAATGGGTGAAGGGTGAAGGCGTTCTAGCACATCATAGAGCCGCGCAATCTGTGCCCAGTCTGTTTCTTCGGCACAGGTGGCTTGGCAGTGGAGGGCTGCGATCGCCGCTTGCAGAGCATAAATTCCGGTTCCGTCACGCAATGCGTCTTCGACCAGTGGTAGTGCCTCAGCAATTTGTGAGTGGTTCCAACGGCTCCGATCCTGGTCTTCCAGCAGCACCAGGTCACCTGCCTCATCTAAACGAGCATTGCGTCGAGAGTCGTGTAATAACATCAGTGCCACCAGTGCCGTGACCTCCGAGGGAGGCTGAGGTGCCATCAACTGCCGCACCAGTTGCCCCAGTCGAATCGCTTCTGTGCAGAGATCCGCTCGCACGATCGAATCCCCTTTCGTCGCGGCATAGCCTTCGTTAAAAATGAGATAAATGACAGTTAACACGGCCTCTATGCGGGGAGCGAGATCGGTTGTCTCTGGCACTTTGTAGGGAATACAGGCGTCTCGAATCTTGCGTTTAGCTCGGACTAATCGTTGCGCCATGGTTGCCGGAGGAACCAGAAATGCGCGGGCAATTTCGTCAGTTTCGAGTCCTCCTAGCATTCGTAGTGTTAATGCCACCTGAGTTTCGATCGCCAGTGCTGGATGACAGCAGGTGAAGATCAGCCGCAAGCGATCGTCTGGAATTTCATCGCTGTCGTAGGTTGGTTCCTCGCTTGATGGAATTAACCCGGACGCCGCATACCATTCCAGCTTTTCCGTGAGTCTCGTTCGTCGTCGCAGGCGATCGATCGCCTTATATCGTGCAGTTCGGATAATCCAGGCACCAGGACGATCAGGAATGCCGCTGGTCTCCCACTGATTCACCGCTGCTGCAAACGCCTCTTGTGCGGCTTCTTCTGCCAGATCAAAATCGCCGATTAGACGAATCAAGATAGCGACAATGCGTCCCCATTCCGTCCGATACACAGAGGCGATCGACTGAGCAATATCCGATTTTGGCGGTACCGTCATATCTGCCATAAGATTCTGTCAAAAAAGACGTAAAAATGCTGGGCGAGGTGTCGATTTGAGGGATTCCAATTCGACAGACTCACAAAGAGAGCTAAAGTTCAATTGTACTATATGAATCTTGGTAACCGAGCCAGATGCACTGATAGGATATGGTGCCGCGAGCAGCCTATCTCTCCATCTCCCCAAGAAGGGTTTGGCGGTTTGGCGGGTTTGGCATTGCCAAGCCTTTACGACATCTGTCGATCTGTCGATCTGTCGATCTGTTGATCTCTAATCCAAATTGGTATTATTTTTCAACTTAATTCAACAAAGTGCAGGACTGCCTGCTTCTTCATCTCCTTGAAGTTCAACCTGATTTAACATTTGCTCAAAAGCGATCGCCGTTCGACTTTGAAACCGTTCGCGATGTTTTAGCTTCAACACAGGTTGAATAATATCGAGTGTGGTTGTACTGCCATTCTGTTGTCCGACCACTCGAACCGTTCGCAATGTCCCTAACTGCAATTCCTTTTGCAGCATTAATTCTGAAATCGCAGCAGCACCAATACCGCCCTCCACGACGGCTTTCACCATCTCACTGCTGGTCAACACGAGAACTACGCTTAAACGCGATGGGTCGATTCCCAACCGCTCTAACGTTTCCTCAAACACCTGCTGAATGCCAGATCCCGGCTCTCGCATGACCCACGGAGTTAGCAATAAATCATTGACTGTGATATCACCCTGCTCATACCAAGGATGCTCTTTCCCGACTACGATTTGGAGGCGATCGCTCCCCACTTCATCGTGTTCTAACACGTTACGCAAAGCAGGTTTAACGCTGCCTGTCACTAAGCCGAGATCAAAGGAACCGGATGCTGTACCTTCACAAATTTCTTCCGCATTGGCCAGCGTGCAGTTGACCGATATTCCCGGATACAAGCGTTTGAATTGGTTGATGCGTTCTGGCAACCAATAATTCCCGACGCTGAGACTTGAACCCAGGCGCAATTCACCCCGCTGCAAGCTGTTGAGTTCCCGCAGTCCCCGCTCTGTTAAAATCACCTGATCCAAAATTTTCTGCGCTTCTACTTCCAGCAGTCGTCCCGCTTCCGTAATCTCAATGTGTCGCCCGACTCGGTGAAACAGGCGAACGCCATATTCCTTCTCTAAACTGTTTACGGCAGCGCTGACTGCGGGCTGTGTAATGTAAAGCTCTTCTGCCGCCCGCGTGAAATGGAGGTGGGCCGCAACTGCTAAAAAAATTCGCAATTGTTCGAGGGTCATTGGGGGAACACACGTAGCCCTGATTAAAGTACGGCAAATCAATCGAGTTTTAGTAATTTAAAGGATTATGCCATACGGCTCTATTTCGTGCAATCCCAAGCCTGCTAAAACAGTAATTCTCAGTATG
>DATNPS010000394.1:0-4800 GCA_036703095.1 Crinalium sp.
CCCCCCCCCCCCACTCCCCTCATAAAATTAGGGTTTATTTAGCTTGTGATCCTATGTCTACTCAACAAGCGTTAAGCCCAGCGTCTGACGCAGTTCAGCCAACTCATCTCGATGAGCCGTGACGGTTACCAGGCTTTGGGGCTGAGCACCCGATCCGACTGTCGATTCGACTCGCAGCAACACTTTTTCGGGACGGGCTGATTTACGCCAGTAAAACACACCCGCGAAAGGCGAAAGCATTACCAATGCTGGGAAAAACTGCCCCCACTCGGGCAACGCCATAGATAACACCAGCGACAGGCAGAGAATGCCAATTCCCGCTAGAACCGTCAAAAATGTCGCCAGAAAAACGCTAGGACGAACAAAGCCTTCAAACGTCACCTGATTACTGGCCGCATCGACGGCAGTTAGGCGATAGGCCCGTTGCGTAAAGTAATTCTGCAATTGCTCTAAGAGCAACGTTTCGGGCTGGTCGGTGACAAGTTTATCTACCTGAATCCGGTCTTTGGTAGAGGCCCGGATGAAGAACATTAGCCCGATCGCCAACAGAACAGTTAGCAACGCCGTCGATATTAAAACCGAGTTACCCATAATGGCCTACTCACTCCTTGGGTTTGTAGGTTGAGGCAATACTTAACTCCTTCAACTGCTTGTCGTCTACAGTAGACGGTGCATTGGTCAACAAACAACGCGCTTGCTGCGTTTTGGGGAAGGCGATCGCATCTCGGATCGACTCTTCACCCGCCAACAGCATCACCAGTCGGTCTAGCCCGTAAGCAATGCCGCCATGGGGAGGCGTGCCGTATTCAAAGGCTTCTAGCAGGAAGCCAAACTTATTATGGGCTTCTTCCGCCGACAGACCAATGGTTTCAAACACCTGTTGCTGAAGCTCTGGCTGATAAATCCGCAAACTGCCGCCACCCACTTCAAACCCGTTGAACACCAGGTCATACGCTTGCGCACGAGCCGTTTTGAGGTCATGAGCATCATCGGGATGGGGAGCCGTAAAGGGATGGTGTAGCGCTTCCAGGCGCTTTTCATCGGCATTCCACTCAAACATTGGGAAATCGGTAACCCACAGCAAATTAATCTTGGTGGAATCAATCAACTTCAGTTCACGGGCCAAACATTGTCGCAAGCGATCGAGCGTTTTATTAACGGTAGGCGTATCCCCAGCCCCAAACAAAAGCAGATGTCCGGGTTCAGCCCCCGTGCGCTGCAAGAGTTCCTGCTTTTGCTCGGCGCTCAGGTTGTCCTTGATCGCCCCAATCGTGTCAATCTCACCATCCTCACGCACCCGGATGTAGGCCAGCCCTTTAGCACCCGCTTCTGTGGCTTCCTTAAATAAATCGCCACCCGGTTTAATCCGCACGTTGGAGATCGCGTCATTGCCACCGGGAATCGGCAGGACTTTCACAATCCCTCCGCTGGCGATCGCTCCCGAGAAGACCTTAAATCCAGAGTCTTTCAGCAGATCCGACACATCCACCAGTTCCAACCCATAGCGGGTATCGGGCTTGTCGCTGCCATACCGTCCCATCGCCTCTGCATAGGTTAAGCGGGGAAACGGACGAGGCAGATCAATTCCTTTTACCGATTTAAATATTTGGCAGACCAGCCGCTCGTTTAAATCTAGAATCTCATCCTGCGACATGAAGCTCATTTCCATATCGAGTTGAGTAAACTCTGGCTGGCGATCGGCCCGTAAATCTTCATCCCGAAAACAGCGAGCAATCTGGTAGTAGCGATCGAACCCGGCCACCATCAGAATTTGCTTGAACAACTGAGGCGACTGAGGCAGCGCATAAAACTCACCCGGATTGACTCGACTCGGCACCAGGTAATCTCTCGCCCCCTCTGGAGTAGAGCGCGTCAAGACAGGTGTTTCCACTTCCATGAAGTTGTATTCATCTTCTAGAAATCGCCGGATCGCCTTAATCACTTGATGGCGCAATTGCAAATTCTGGCTCATCCGCTCGCGACGCAAATCAAGGTAGCGATACTTGAGCCGTAAATCTTCGCGGACAGCTTCCGTTTCCGCTGTAGAGACTTGAAACGGCAGCGGCTTACGCACCGCATTCAGCAACTCAATCTGATCGGCATACACTTCAATCTCGCCCGTCGCCAATCGGGGGTTAACCGAATCATCAGGACGACGGGTGACTCGTCCTGTAATCTTGACGACATATTCGTTTCGCACATTGCCCGCCGTTTCATACGAGTTAGGCGTGCGTTCTGGATCGCTAACAATCTGAGTCACACCCGTGCGATCGCGCAGGTCTAGAAAAATCACACCGCCATGATCGCGGCGACGATCGACCCATCCACACAGGCTGACCGTCTCTCCAATGTTCTCAGGTCGGAGCTGACCGCAATAATGGGTTCGCATAGCAGGCATGAAAGTGAAAGAAAAATGAATGGGATTAGGATTATGTACAACGCTCTGAGCCAGATCAATCAGAAGGCTCAGACGAAAACCCTTCCATTATCCTGTATCATTCGCCATCCTGATCATTGGACTTTGGACAATTCTAATTGACGTAAATCCGATAGCGCCATTTCAGCCACGCGTCGCGCGGCTGAAATGGCGCAAAAACGTGCCCTGCACGTCGCGCAGAGCACGTTTTTGCATGTTTGTCGAATTAATGTCAGGTCAGAACCCTGCGCCCCGCCCTACATTAATGCGTAGGGCCGTATTTGTCGCGGAAATGCACTGCCGCAACTTACGGATTCATCAGGGTAATTAACGCGCGAAGTTGGCTGAATCCCTGCTCAATCTTTAGCATCAGGTCATCCATGTCTTCAATTTGCTGATCCTGTGCCTGCTCCTCTAGCCGTCCTGCAAGCGCTTCCAGCCCCTTGGCACCAATGCTGGCCGTTGAGCCTTTGATATAGTGCGCTTCTTGCTCAATCTTCTTAAAGTCGGCGATCGCAATATTCGTTCTCAGCAATTCCAAATGCGGCAAGGTTGCCCCCATCAGCGTTTCCAGCAGCTCAAGCTCAAACGCCTCATTGCCATCTGACAGCTCGTGCAAATAGTCCCAATCAATCAGGGATGTCAACGATTCCTGATGTGCGCCAGCAGATAGGTCTGAGTCAAGGGCTAACAGCAATTGTGGATTTTCACGGGTCGCTGAAGTCAGATGCTCGCTCCAATACAGCAATTTTGCGGCAAGTTCGTCTGAGCGCACGGGCTTACTAAGATAGTCGTCCATGCCTGCCTCAATACATTTCAGCCAATCTCCCTGGTCTAAGTCAGCCGTCATGGCGATAATCACCGTGCGTCTCGTAGCCTCCAGTGCCCGAATGCCACGCGTTGCGCCATAACCATCCATCTTGGGCATCTGGCAATCCATTAAGATAATGTCGTAGTGCGTTGCGCGCAATGAATTGAGGACAGCCTGACCATCGCCTACCACATCTGCCGTGCCACCCAAATGCTTTAACAGGCTCAGAATCACCTTTTGATTGACCAGACTATCCTCTGCTAAGAGAATTTTAAGTTTGGCAAGTTGTTCCTTCAAAGGAGTATCAGCCGTTTGTGCTTGAGATTCCATATCGACTCTTGGGTTACTGAGCGCTAGGCAGACCGTGATAGATCGCAAAGTAGCACCAGTTGTCTTCGTTCTGATTCGTTGATAACCCTGAACTTCTAGAGCATCCAGGATCAAAAGTATGGGGAAACGTCCGACCTCTAGGGGTTTATACGAGTATCATACCGATCCTGCTGGAATGCTATGGGAGTGTTTGGCTCTCTAACCGCATCAAAACTTGCAGATGCCACATTTACAGCGATTTTCTCTTGAGTAAACCTGGTTATTTTTTTGAGAGCCGCGCGGAGTGCGGCTCTCAAAAAAATAACCAGGTTTTAAGCGATTGAAAACCGCTGTAGAGTAATCACATCGAACGGGACAAAATCAGGTCAGCACCCTAGATTCTTTTGCGGAACCACCGCTATAGCTTTATGCCAATAGATTTAACAGATGATGCTTAAACTCTGCAACCTGCTCAGCCTTTGCCGACACTTTATGAATGCATACTTACAGCGACTTTCGCTTGAGTAATACCATTCAATATAAACCTGCAACTTTACAAAAAGGGGTGGTGGTGGAACCCCCGCGAAGGGGGCAACGCCCCCTTCACCTCCTTCTCAAGTCAGCACATCTTCATATAAAAACGGTATAAGCCATAGTTATTTTTGTGAGAGCCTTGCTCCGCTTGGCTCTCACAAAAATAATCTGGTTTCAAGCGATTAGAAATTGCTGTATGAATGCCTACAAGGTAGCAGGTGAATCGCTTATCCTCCACTTCGAAATGGTCAACGCCACAGAATTCATTTAATCAATACTGAAAAAGCCGAGATAGATTCAAATCTTCATCCAAACTTTGAAAACCTAAAATTTTTGCCTCAAGAAACACAGTGTCGCTGTACTTCTTGAGGCAAAAAACTTTCGCGATCGCCGCCCGTCAGGATTGAATCGCCAGATAGATATAGTAAGTCGCCATGGGAATCACCGTTGCCGCAATCAGCAGACCAATTACCCAAGCCGTTGCATTACTGCCTTTGGTTTCTTCAGGCGTTGCGAAGGTTCCCTCCGTTTGCACATTGGCTATAACCACCGGGGGGCCAGGATCTGGTTCACCCGAAAGCACTGCAATCAGGCGATCGCTAGCATCTGAGAACGCCTGATTATACTTATTCCCACTGCGCAGAGGAGCCAGCGTCGTTTCCTGAGCCACACTATCCGCCGCTTCATCTGACAACAACGACTTGACCGCTTCCCCAGTGCGAATGCCCAC
>DATNPS010000395.1:0-4886 GCA_036703095.1 Crinalium sp.
CCCCCCCCCAATCCCACAACTCATTTAGGATTGCTATATATAAATTGTTCAGAACGCTCCCTGCGCTCTGACATAAATTGTTCAGAATGCCCTGTGATGTGTTTATTGCTTGGGAGACGTGCCACTGGCACGTCTCTACTGGCGGCTGGCTGTGACCGAAATTTGATTCGGATTATTGCTGCACCAAATGGCGTTCAGATTTGCGATAGCTGGCGATTTGCTGGGCCTGCTGAAGCGGCAGGCGAATTAACAGCACGGCTAACACAAAACTCATGCCCACCGTGCTCCATTCCGTTAGTGATCGCAGAATTTCCAAAATCGGCACCCCCAGAAAATCCATCGCTGACCCCATTCCGACCATCACGCCCAGAGCTACGACCAGCAGCGACACGATGGTGGCAAACGGTTTGCTGAGATTTCGTCGGATAAACGTTTCGGCCACAATTCCCATCGCAACACCCAACATCCATCCTGCTACCAGACCGACGCCGGATAGCACCACGACCGACGCGGTAGGGCCACCGCCCACATTGGTGCTGGTGACCGTCATAGATGCCAACAGCGTAGCTACACACAGCACCATTCCAGATACGACACTGGCGATCGCCCCATTCTGATAATTCGAGGTTGCTAACGTCCAGGCCGCTACTTCTAACCCAACGGTGACTCCCGCCGCCGTTCCCAATGCGCTGATGACTGGAACCCCTGTTGTCGTTCCCAAAATCACGGCTCCCCAGGCAGTAATCCAGGCCATTACCATGCCAAAGAGAAATAGCAGGATCAGCGGTCGATACGGCAACTGTTTAGCACGAATGGGAATGGGAGCCGTTTGCACATGCAGGGTCAGCGAGTATGTTTTGGCGGCTGCATTGGTTTGCAGCAGCAGCTTGCGGACGTAGGTTTTCTCGGCCATCAGCTTGCTGGTATCGACCGTGATCTGGCACTCAACCTGATTGCTATCAAATCGCTCCGGCTGAAACGAAATCCAGGTGGGTGGCTTAGAGCCAACGGTGCGATCGCCGGGGTGCGGTTCTACCGTCCAAATCCCTTCTAACGTCGTCTCTGAAACGGGATTATTGATGGTAATGACATGTGTTAACCTTTCGCCCACCTGATTGGCGGTAAGCGTCAAATTCGATTGGCTGAGCCGCACGTCGGGTGAACAAATCTGACTGGCCGGAATTGCCTCCAGCGCAGTTTCTGCATCCGAAAAGCGGTCTTTTAGCCTCGGTTCGACCATCTTTTCGAGCCAGTTCACCCATTGCACGCTGAGCTTGGGAACCAGGTGTTTAAACTTGATCTGATAACTGATGTCAATCAGAGTACCAATGTCGTCCGACTTAGTTTTGGTTAACAGACAAATGAGCGTGATGCCCAGACTATACAGATCGGATGCCTCACTCAACTGACGATTAAAGATTTGTTCGGGCGGCATGAAGCCCAGTGTGCCTTTTACTACACTGCTCACGCCGACCTCCCCATGCCCGACTCGCGCAAAGCCAAAATCCACCAGATAAACATTGATCTGGTCATCCACCAAAATATTTTCGGGTTTAATGTCTCGGTGAATCACTGGCGGCGTTTGGGCTTGCAGATACACCAGAATTTTGAGACTGGCGATCGCAATCTGCTGAATCTCCGTCAAGCTAAAGTGGCGCGACTTCGATAGCGGCGAAGCGTTCTTATATTCCTGCACCATGCAAAACCCATCGGAATTTTGAAAGGAATCCAGATAGCGAGGAATACCGGGATGATTCAAATCTTTCAAGACTTGAATCTCCTGGTCATGCATATCAAATTCTGACCAGGTGGCTTGCGTGCGGGCAAACTGAAACTGCTTAATAACAACCAATTGCTGAGTGTTCATGCTCTCAGCCAGGTAAGTCACCCTCCCTCCGGCTCGATTGGAGCCTAGTTCCTCTTTGATGCGGTAGCCGTGATCAGTGAAATCTGGGAAATAATTCATGGTTGTTATGTAGCGTTTGGAGCTGCCCCACGGTCAAATGAAATTTTAATCAAAAGATTATAGGAGATGAACTCCTTTGAACATCTCCTGAGCGAAAAATTTGCCGAAACTTGAAAATTGGTGTGTCAAGCGTGGAAATAGCAGACCAGCAATTCTCAGTTTGAACTTGATTGCGGATTTAGCGCGCCCGACGGGTGCGCTAAATCCGCAATGGGAGGCAAGTTCGCTTGCGGCAGGCTTGCCTCTCATTGCACATTGAGAATTGCTGATAGCAGACCTTACCTCTATGTAGGTTAAGGCTCTCCATATCTTAGAGGGTGGAACTTCTCATAACTTATGGGAAGTTCCATAGATGCTGATAAATAATTGTTTTGCGATCGCTACAAAAAAATGTATCTTCATTTGATACAAAATCAGCACATTTCTAAAGGAGAAAGGGGTAAGATCGAAAATGGAAAATTTGTACTACTGCACCATCACGATTCGTATCTTTCAATACTATTTTTGACTCAGCTGTTGAAATCCTACGCTGACAAAAATCCTCACTTTCTTAGCGGAAAATGTGGTGTTTAAATTTTTGCAGTAGAGATTGCCGAACTGTCCTGGTTCTGATCTCACGTACTAGAATTTCCTGGTTTCACCTTATACACGCTGTCGGATCGTAAGAGTGCTAACATAATCACTTCAACGAATGTTCTCCGCTCTTAAAGTGGCTGTATGTGGCCGTTTGGAGTTGGAGTTGATTCAAGAAGTTCAACCAAAAAGTAGCCTTATATACAGAATCAATCTTGTTCTTGCCGTCTATTTTCAACATTAACTTCACCTCGTTTTTGTTGAGTTAAGTCGCTAATATGTCCCCCCGATTCAGCGGCTTAACGTCAGAATAGATTGAGGCGTAAGAACAGAACAGGTTTTGTTATGCAGGGTGTTAAATTTGATTGATCAACCCACAAAAGAACCAAAAAAAGTTAGTGTTTTGGACTTATCTGAAAGATTGTTTGACGTAATTTCGCAACATCAATTTGAGTCAAATGGTAATGGGAACTCATTGCCTTTAAACGCGTCAAACTCACCCAGTCAGGTGAAGCTTTTGGATGAAGTTCAGTCGTTCTCTCGCCATTTAGCATGAAATCAAGAACAATTCACCAGAACTTCAGAGAAGACTCATTCTATTTCTTGGTTCCTTTAACCGAATTCTCTGAATCGAAGAGTACCTTAGGAACAGACACCGAAGAAGCGGCGATCCGGCGATCGCCCCCCGCTGAAACCATGAACACTTCATCTGTACTCCATCATCCGGGCAATAAATCACGCTACGACCTTCTAAAGCCCGTCCGCCAATGGTTAGACAACATCGAAATTCACGATTCTAAACTGGCTCATTCCGTTGCAAAACTCATCCCTGCCCAATGTCCGTTTGAACGCGATATCAAAGTATTTGGCCGTACGATCGCTCACATTCCTCCCCTATGCAAGCTAAACCCCCTCTACGAAGAATTCGTGGGCCTGCGGTTCCGTGCACTCTGTTATCTGGCTGATGAGTGTGGAGAAGACATTCAAGCGTACATCTAGTAAATCAGATGGTTGAGAGGCGATCGCTCCTCAACCTGTCTTCAATAAAAAAGAGCCGTGTGCTTTGCACACGGCTCTTTTTTGCACTATGGGAGCGCCACCAACTGTTCTTCAATTTGATGGGAATCGATCGCCCGACCAATGAAAACAAGCCGTGTTGCTCTAGATTCCTCCGCCTGCCAGGGGCGATCGTAGAACTGCTCAAACCGTTCGCCAACGCCCTGAAGTACCATCCGCATTGGCTTATTCGGAACTGACACAAATCCCTTAATCCGGTAAATGTCCTGCTGCTGTACCAGAGCTTTGAGCTGATCCTGTAAGACCTGGGGATCAAAACTGCGGTCTAGAACCACATGAGTTGAGCTAACCTCATCGTCATGGTCATGCTCCTCTTCGTCATCGTGATGGCTGGGACGTGCCTCTAGGTCATCTTCAACCGCCGCATTAAAGCCTAACAAAACGGTGGGATCAAGCTGACCGCGATCGCTCTTAATCATCTTGACCGCTCTTGGCAGTTCGCCCTGAATGCGAGCGATCACATCAGCTAATTCCTGTTCGTCCACCAAGTCTGTCTTGTTTAGCGTGACTAAATCAGCACAGGCGAGCTGATCTTCAAACAGCTCTTCTAGAGGCGTTTCGTGATCCAGGCTTTCATCCGCCTGACGCTGTGCCGAAACCGCGTCGGGATCATGAGCCAGAGTTCCTCTCGCAACGGCTTCACAGTCCACGACCGTTATGACGCCGTCAACCGTTGCGGCATTCCGGATTTCGGGCCAGCGAAATGCTTTCACGAGCGGTTTCGGTAAGGCCAGCCCAGATGTTTCGATCAAGATGCAGTCCAAGCTGTCTCGCCGCTTCAACAGTTCCAGCATGGTTGGCAGAAACTCTTCCTGCACGGTGCAGCAGAGACAACCGTTGGTCAGTTCAACGATATTAGAGGTTGAGGAATTAGACGCTAAGGAATCATTCTGTTGTCCATTAGGCATTCCCTCCTCATCAGGGCAAACCTGGCATGACCGCAGCAACTCTCCATCGATTCCCAACTCGCCAAACTCATTGACCAGGACGGCAATGCGTCGCCCCTGGTTATTTTGCAGAACATGACGAATGAGGGTTGTTTTGCCGCTCCCTAAGAAGCCAGTAATGATTGTGACCGGAATTTTTGCAGCCATGCGCAGTGATAACGTTTGTAAGAACAGAGTTTGTCAGAACAGATTTCGCCCTCCAATTGTCGCAGATCCCGGCAGGCATGGCAGATCTCGGCTCAACACGACACAATGAAGTGAGGTGTATAGATGACCTGCTTTTAACCTGACGGTTGCTATGGATAAGGCCGCAATTAACGCTT
>DATNPS010000396.1:0-3757 GCA_036703095.1 Crinalium sp.
GGACTGGATAGTCCTGGTTGAGAAAGAGGAGGATCAAGATCAATCAACTTTGATTCGTCGCATTATCACCTTGCGTAAGGTAGGAGAACATTACAGACGGGATGATGAAGTTCACCATTTGCGGCTGTACGAAGCGACCGATGTGGCCGAGAAACTTCGTCAAGTAGGCTTTCAAACTCAAATTACGCGCAGTTATGGACAGTACGAATTGCCAAAAGCTCATGCTGCTTTCATTGCACGTAAACCAATATAGCTCTACGCATTAGTGTTAGGACGGGGTTCAGGGGTGGAACCCCTGCTGTGGGGCACCGCCCCCACACCCCCTTGTCCTGCCCTCTGCCCTCTGCCCTCTGCCCTCTGCCTTTCCCTATTGCCCATACCAATTCTGCCGCCACTGCTGCATTTGCTCGACCTCCTGCTGCTGGCTGTCAATGATGTCTTGCGCAAGTTTGATAATTTCGGGGCGATCGCTCTTTTCGAGTGCCTGTCCTGCCATTTCAATCGCTCCTTCATGATGGGGAATCATGGCATTGATAAACCGCAAATCAAACTGATCGTCAGCCGCACCCAGATCGCCATTCATCATCATGCTGGAGCGCATCTCATCGGTCATGGGCATCGTGTGTCCCATTTCGACGCTATACATGATTGGCTCGTCGCTCATACGCGGATACCAGGTTTGTCGCCACTGTTTGAGCGCGGAGATTTCTTTTTCCTGAGCCTCAATAATGGCCTGAGCCAGTTGTTTGATTTCAGGACGGTTTGACTTCTGCAACGCTTCGCGGGCCATCGCAACAGCCCCTTCGTGGTGCGGAATCATGGCATCGATAAATCGCAGGTCAAAGATTTCATCCGCAGGCCCTAAATCCATGCTGCTCATAGAAGCATGATCCATCGGTGCAGGACTGGAGCTACCAGGACTACTCATGGAGCCATGATCCATTTGCGCCATGCCCGGACTACTGGAAGCAGTTGTTTCAGCATTTTGTGCCGAACCATCACTACAAGCCGTCAGGCCGAATGCCGCTAACGGAATCACGCCAGACACCAGAAACGAAGCAATTATTTTCCTCATACCAATCAAAAGTTACCTGCTTTGCGATCGCTGTAATGACAGTGTTCTCATCATGCAAATCGGTGGGTTTCGTGCGCCCGACGGGCGTGAAAAACCACAGCGGCTTCAAAATGAGACATATTCACACGTTAGCCTTTCCTATAGTGCCAGACAAACCTGAAAACAGGATGAGATTTTGGATGCCATAGCAATTTCTACCATGAAAAATCATTTACCCCTTGACTCTCTAGTCAACTGGAGACTCCAAGATAGAAACAGGCGATGGACCTCAGGTGAGCGAAAAACACCTGAAGCAACTTCAGCTTAATTCATGTGGGCAACTGAAGCTTTCCGTTGAGAAACCTTCAGCTTCCCAGATGAACGGGTTTATGACTTCTGCAACCCATACCGTTGCATCAATGACTTAAGGGGGAACCCCATGGAAAATACAACACTCAAACTGCGAGGCATGAGTTGTGCCTCCTGTGCCAACAATGTGGAAGAGGCTATTCGCTCGGTGCCGGGAGTCGAAGCCTGTAGCGTTAACTTTGGGGCAGAACAGGCGAGTGTCAGCTATGACGCCAGCCAAACGGATATTGCAACGATTCAAAATGCGGTGGATGCGGCAGGGTATTCTGCACAGCCGATGCGCGAAGACGTGCTGGCTCCAGAGGATGATGCCGAGCGACAGGAGCGGCAGGCCGAGCAGCGTCAACTGACTCAGAAAGTATGGGTGAGCGGCATCGTCAGTGCGATCTTGGTTCTGGGATCGTTGCCTGCCATGACGGGTTTACGAATTCCCTTCATTCCCATGTGGCTGCATCATCCCCTGTTGCAGCTTGCGCTTACGGCTCCCGTCCTGATTTGGGCAGGCAGTGGATTTTTTATAAACGCCTGGAAAGCGTTGAAACGACATACGGCCACAATGGATACGCTGGTGGCTGTAGGAACTGGGACGGCCTACCTCTACTCGCTGTTTCCGACGTTTGTGCCTCAGTGGTTCACGGCTCAGGGACTTAGACCGGACGTGTATTTTGAAGCGGCTTCGGTCATCATTGCGTTGCTGCTGCTGGGCCGACTGCTAGAGAACCGGGCCAAAGGACAAACCTCAGAAGCGATTCGCAAACTGATGGGACTGCAAGCCAAAACAGCGCGAGTAATTCGCAACGGTCGAGAGGTTGATATTCCCATTGCAGACGTTGTTTTAGGAGATATTATTCTCGTTCGTCCCGGTGAAAAAATTCCGGTCGATGGTGAAATCGTAGACGGAGCTTCGACCATTGATGAGGCGATGGTGACGGGTGAAAGTGTGGCTGTGAAAAAGCAGCCCGGTGACGAAGTGATTGGAGCCACCATTAACAAAACAGGTAGCTTTAAATTTCGGGCCACACGAGTCGGCAAAGATACCTTTTTGGCGCAGATCGTGAAGCTGGTGCAGCAAGCGCAGGGTTCCAAAGCTCCCATTCAGCGATTGGCCGATCGCGTGACGGGATGGTTTGTTCCAGCGGTGATTGCGATCGCCCTGTTCACCTTTATCCTCTGGTTTAACATCATGGGGAACGTGACGATGGCTTTGATTACCACTGTGGGCGTGCTGATTATTGCCTGTCCCTGTGCGCTGGGTTTGGCAACGCCGACGTCGATTATGGTCGGTACCGGAAAAGGGGCTGAAAACGGTATTTTGATTAAAGGAGCCGATAGTCTGGAGCTGGCTCACAAACTGCAAACCATTGTTCTCGACAAAACGGGCACGATCACTCAAGGCAAACCAACCGTAACAGACTTCGTGACCGTGCGCGGAACAGCCAATAGCAATGAAATCAAACTACTGCGGTTAGCCGCTTCAGTCGAGCGAAATTCAGAACATCCATTAGCGGAAGCGGTCGTTCAATACGCGCGATCGCAAGGAGCTGAGTTGGCTGATGCACAAGGGTTTGAGGCGATCGCCGGAAGCGGTGTGCAGGGTCATGTCTCGGATCGGTGGGTACAAATTGGAACGCATCGCTGGATGACGGAATTAGGCATGGATACCAGCGCACTACAGCAGCAGTGGGATCGACTGGAATATCTCGGTAAAACGGTAATTTGGATTGCAGTGGATAGAGAAATAGAAGGCATCATGGGCATTTCTGATGCCGTGAAACCCTCGTCCGTTACAGCGATTCGCACTCTGCAAAAGATGGGGTTGGACGTAGTCATGCTGACTGGAGATAATCAGCGCACAGCGAACGTCATTGCGCGTGAAGTCGGAATCCAACGCATCTTTGCAGAAGTTCGTCCCGATCAAAAAGCGGCAACGGTTGAAACACTTCAGTCGGAAGGCAAGATTGTAGCCATGGTGGGTGATGGCATTAATGATGCTCCGGCACTGGCGCAAGCGGATGTGGGAATCGCGATCGGGACAGGAACCGATGTGGCGATCGCCGCCAGTGACATCACGTTAATTTCAGGCGATCTGCAAGGCATTGTCACCGCCATTCAACTGAGTCGCGCCACCATTCGCAACATCAAGCAAAACTTGTTCTTTGCGTTTATCTACAACGTTGCCGGAATTCCAATTGCAGCAGGAATTCTCTATCCCATCTTCGGTTGGTTGCTCAGCCCCATTGTCGCAGGTGCCGCAATGGCCTTTAGCTCTGTGTCGGTTGTCACGAATGCGTTGCGATTACGAAATTTTAAGCCTGTAATGAGTCGATAGTGAGT
>DATNPS010000398.1:0-3907 GCA_036703095.1 Crinalium sp.
CTCAATTCGCTGTTTCTTAAAAATCCCCATTGATCGCGGCATGTGCATCGCAGATGTCACCAGCAGTACACGTCGAATGTTTCGATCCGCCAAAATCTGCCGCACATTCACTGCATTTTCATACGTGTTTAGCGACGTCGGATCTTGCAAAATTGCCGAGGCTGGGACTCCTAATGCTTCCGATAGTTTCGCCATATCCCCCGACTCCGAAGGGCCACCACCCTTCCAGTCAATGCGGCCACCACTCAAAATCAGCAGAGGAGCCTTTTTCTCGCGATACAGCTGAGCACCATAGATGACGCGATCGCCCGCCTCTGCCACATCCACCCAGGGTCGCGGCGGAATCTCAGGCTTGATTCCACCTCCCAACACAACGATCGCGTCTGCTGTCGGCAGGTTCGCAGGAGGGAGATACTGCCATTCCAGCGACTTCACCAACTGCGTCGCAACCCATCCATTGCTTCCCAACAGCAGCACTACCAGCGCTAACGTACTGCTAGCTGCCGCCAACCGGGGACGCTTCCATACGGCAAATAGGGTGATCAAGAGCAAAAGACACGCTAGTCCGAGAGGGTAGATGAACAGGGGGAGGAGTTTTGAGAGAAAGAGAAACATGGGTGTTGGGTGTTGGGTGTTGGGTATTTGGTGTTAGGGGGACGGGGTGTGGGGTGTGAGGGTATAGGGTGTTGGGTGTGGAATGACTTCTGACTCCTGGCTCCTGGCTCCTGACTCCTGGCTCCTGACTCCTGACTCCTGAGTAGGAGTGGCGCAAGACACTGGGTGTCTTTTGGAAAGCACCAACATTTCTGGTTGAGCCAAGAGACACCCAGTGTCTAAGAGGTGCTCTAGGATAAAGGTCTACAGCCCGTTTACTGTTATTCCAACCATGAAGATTGAAACACTAGCGATTCATGCAGGGCGAGAGATTGATCCAGGAACAGGGGCGATCGTGCCGCCCATCCAGCTTTCTACCACCTTCGAGCGAGAGCCTGACGGTAGTTATCCCCACGGCTACAACTATATCCGCGATGGCAACCCAACCCGCACCGCGTTAGAACACTGCCTTGCTGCGCTGGAAGGAGGGGCGATCGCAGCGGCCTTTGCATCCGGTTCAGCAGCAACAGCTAGCGTCTTTCAATCTTTGGCTCCGGGCGATCATGTGATTGCTCCGAATGATGCCTACTCCGGTACGTCGAAACTGTTGCGAGACATCTTCATTCCTTGGGGACTGGAGGTGACATTTGTCGATATGACCGACCCCAATCAGGTGCAGCAAGCCTTACGCCCGAACACCAAACTGATCTGGATCGAAACACCGTCGAACCCCATGCTGAAGGTCACGGATGTTCATAAAATTGCTGATCTGGCACATCAGACAGGTGCCCTATGCGCCTGCGATAACACCTGGGCCACCCCCGTCCTGCAACAACCCTTACAGCAAGGGGCCGATCTGGTTATCCATTCGACCACCAAGTATCTGGGAGGACACAGCGACATTTTGGGAGGTGCGGTGATCGCTCCGGCAGATTCCGCCATTTTTGAGCGAGTGCGCCTCATCCAAAAAGCGGGAGGAGCCGTTGCCGCTCCATTTGACTGCTGGTTGCTGATGCGCGGCATTCAAACCCTGCCCTACCGAATGAAAGGCCATTGTGATCATGCAATGCAAATCGCAACCTACCTGAGCCAGCATCCGGCAATTGAACGCGTAAATTATCCGGGGCTTCCCCAACATCCTGGTCATGCCATCGCCACCCAGCAAATGAAAGGCTTTGGCGGAATGCTCTCGATTGAAGTCAAGGGTGGACGCGACCAGGCATTTGCGATCGCGGCTAACGTCAACGTCTTCACACGAGCCACCAGCCTGGGCGGCGTCGAAAGCCTGCTCGAACACCGTGCCTCCGTTGAAGGCCCCGACTCTCAAACACCAGACAATCTCCTGCGTCTCTCCATCGGCCTGGAGCACATTGACGACCTGCTCGCGGATTTGGAACAAGCGCTTTCTGGGTGTTAGGGCGTTAGGTGGGGTTTGGGGAGGATGGCGAAGGTGGGGAGGATAGGGAAGGTGAGGAGGATGGGGAAGTGACGCTGAACGCTTCCTCGTCTCCCCTATCTCCCCCATCTCCCCTATCTCCTCCATCTCCCCTATCCCAAACACCTAACACCCAACACCCAACACCAGCCCCTAATCATCCTCAATCCCCAGCAATTGCTCATCAATCTTCTGCAATCGCTGCTGCCCAACGAGGCTAGAAATCACCCGTTTCCGCAGGGCATCATTGAGGGCACCTTTTTCGGCTAGCAGCAGTTGGCGACGAATGGCGCTCAATTTATGGCGATCGCTCTTATCGACTGCCGCCGGATCAACGCGGAGGTTATAGATATCGCGCAAGGCTTTTTCGGATTTCGCGACCTGTACCTGATAGAGCGATCGCATCTCCTCATAAATCGCCTTGGGCAGTACCCCCGTTTTGAACAAACTATCCAATTCTTCCTGAGCCGCTTTAGCGGTAATCAGTTGGGCTTGCAATTCCTCAATTTGGTAGCGGGAGGCAGAAATCGGGGCAAGGTTAAGCCGCTTCACCATCCAGGGTAGACTAACCCCCTGGCCGACTAACGACAGCAAAACAGCACCATAGACCAGCGCAATCACATCTGCCCGACCACTCAGGGTAGCGGGCAGGCTTAAGGCGAGTGCCATCGAAAGCGAACCTTTGATGTTGCCTAAAAACAAAACATGCTGCCAGAGCAGGGGAATAGGACGATCGAACCAGCGCAGCAATGCCAGTGTTGGATACACCGAAAGAATGCGGCCCAGCTGATAGGCGGCGATCGCCAGCAGCACAGCAGGTAGCGTTTTCCAGAGAGTTTCCAGACTGATTTCCAGGCCGATCAGCAGAAAAATGAACGTGTTGACGCCAAATCCGGCATATTCCCAGAAGCTATTGAGCGTCACGCGACTGGAGGCGGAAACGCTGCTCGATAGGCCCACATTGCCGACGAGCAATCCTGCGACGACAACGGCAATCACGCCTGAAACATGAAAAAATTCTGCGACCTGATATGCACCCAGCGCTAACGCTACGGTCAGTAAAATACCGCTGAGCGGATCATCCGATCGAGCAAACAATCCCGTGCTGAGGTAGCCCAGGATCAGGCCCAAGGCTGCACCCCCCACCATCACCATCAGAAAGCGCTCTACCCCGTCGCCTAGGGTGACACTTCCCTTAGAGTGAGCCTGTAGAATTAACCCATACAGAACGAGTGCCATCCCGTCGTTAAAAAGGCTTTCACCTTCCACAATGGTGGACAATCGGGCCGGAACGCTGACTTCGCGAAAAACCGCAATCACAGACACCGTATCTGTAATCGACAGAATTACACCCAAAATCAACGCCTGCACCCAATCCAGATGCAGAGCAAATTTCAGGACGGTAGCCGTAATCCCTGCACACAGCAAAACTCCCGGCCCAGCCAGCAGCGCCACAGGCTTGATCGTGCTGCGCAAGCGGCTCAAATCCGTATTAATCGCTGCTTCAAACAGCAGAATGGGCAGAAACAAATTCAGAATCAACGAGGAATCAATGCCTACTCGACGGGGCAATAGTTCGGCGATCGCTAATCCCGCCAACACCAGTCCCGTCACGTAAGGCACCCGCAACCAACGAGACAACAAGGCCACGCCAGTCGCGACGAGTAGCAAAATAATCAGAATGGAAATCAGCGCCGACACACCTCCATGTCCCTGTAGGGAATGGTCTGTGGCAGCCAATAGGGTCAGCATCATCGAGGTCTAGCCGTAGAATTCGCTAGCGTTAGCGTAGCGCACCGTGACATCGAGAACGGTGACTTGGGCAATAATATGGAACGTGGATTTATTAAAACCCATTTTATGAGGGGAGTGGGGGGG
>DATNPS010000404.1:0-3025 GCA_036703095.1 Crinalium sp.
GCAGTGTCAACGCCCAGGTTTTTCATAAAGTTCGCCAGGTCTGGTAACGACATACCAGAATTTCCAGGACGTTCGGGCTGCTGGGCTACCATGACCCAAATCATCTCGCCTGTCGGCGTTAGCCCGATCGCCGTTCTGGCATTGGGACGATTGATGCCGATTGGATCGCGAATGACCTGCCCATTGGCCGTATCCAAAAATCCTTCTGATGTAGCCGTGAGGTCTGGTAAAAGACGGGGACCACCTCCCAATGCATCCACCAATTCGCAGCCAGCCGGAACGGAGGTTGAACGAAGGGCGATCGCATACTGTTCCACTGACCCACACTGATAGCGACGCAATTCGCTGCGGTTAAAGATCTGATCCAGGTAAGGAGCCAGATTGGGATTTTGGGTCAACCGTTCATTCTGTCTCGGATCGGCCACCACTCGTCCGTCTCTCATTACAAATGAGGTGGATTGCTGATTGGTTGGGTCAAAGAAACCCGCATTAATCACCGCGATCGCCCCTTCCCGTTGAGCAAATGTTTTTAAGGGAGCAACTGGATTGGCGATCGCAGGCACAACCCGAAATCCGCTCTGGATTGGAATGGTTAGTGTATGCACAATGCTATGCGGCAGGGAGTACGTGCGGGACTGAATTTCTGGTAAGGGTGACGGAGCGGGAAACATAGCGGATGGGGTAGAAACGGCTGATGGCTGGGGCAAGGAGGCAGGAACCTTGGGAAACAGCAGCAGCGATATGACGATACTCACCCCGATGCTTAATATCACTAAACCGAATAACCAGATTCTCTTCACACTCGCGGTTCCTTGAACAGACGATCTTTTGAACAATTCCCGTAAGGCACAACGTTTAGGGAAGACCTGCCGATGGCGCGTCTCTACCAGGATAACTGCGGTGGATACCATTCCAATTCGGGTTAATCTATCGATTCGTTGCTGCTGTGCTGAATGTTGAAAAATTGATCTAGCGTGGAACTAAAGACGCGTTCGGATGAATGGTGCATTCGCCACAAATCATCCATCCGAACGATCCGTCCGAACAGGAGGAACCGCTATGAGCGAAGAGCCGATGGAATGCCCCAAATGTGGGAAGAAGGGCTTTGTACGCTGTGAGCACAGTGACGATGACGTGTTTCAATGCGTGTATTGTGACTACCGCCACGACCTAACCCTGTCCACCAAATCAGATGGGGAAGGCCAAAGTCCGTTCAACATTTATCTCGCCGTGCTCACCGTGCTGATCGTTCTCGCAGTAGTCTTCACGCTATAAGGTTTGAGCGCTAAGCTTTTAGCAGAATAGAGCTGGGATTTCCAAATTCATGGTTGACATCGACGCTACCCAAACGCCTTTGTATGCTCGAAATCCGCTGGAACGCTTTTCTGACCGGGCTAATGATTACTCCAAATATCGACCGGGATATCCCAAAGAAGCGATCGCCCTCACCTTAAGCAACACCTTACCTCCACAGGAATTGATCCTTGCGGATATTGGCGCGGGTACCGGAATTTCATCGCGTCTATTTGCAGATCAGGGTGCAACAGTTTGGGCGATCGAACCCAATGCTGCCATGCGTGATGCGGCCCAACCCCATCCGCGTGTGCAGTTTCGAGACGGCACGGCTGAACATACAGGCTTACCGGATCAATCCGTTGATATCATCACCTGCTGTCAATCCTTTCACTGGTTTGAGCCTATTGCGACACTGCAAGAGTTTCACCGCATTCTGAAACCTACAGGTCGGGTCGTACTGATGTGGAACGATCGCAATCTGGACGACGAATTCACGCATCGATATTCCGACATCATCCGTGATACGTCTGACCGCAGCGTCTTCGATCGCAAAGACCGCAAATCACCCGATGCCCTAGCTCACAGTTCTCTCTTTACCAACTTCCAACGCTACTCTTTTGCCAACACCCATCAGCTCGATCTGGACGGTCTGATTGGTATGGTGCTCAGCAAATCCTACACGCCTAGAGAGGGAGCCGATTATGAGCGAATGGTCGCCGAGTTGCGATCGCTATATGAGCAGTGGGCAGAGAAAAAGGGGCGATCGCCAGAATCATCCTGTGTTTCGCTGTCGTACAACACGAAGGTTTACATAGCGGAGCGGTTGGAATCCCAAGTTAAATAAACTAAGTAGATGATGTAATTAAAAGCTGGGGGGTGCTCCGGTTCTTATAACGGTGTTTAATGATGACTATCCACTTAAATTTTTGAGGAAGATCTTGGTATTAATGCACTTCTCCTTCTAAGAGCTAACGTGATCGGAATTATGGTTGACCTTAAAACGATTCTCAAAACCCGTTTAGGAACCTCTTACGAAGACATCATCCACTTTTGTCAACGATGGCAAATCACGCAATTCGCTTTGTTTGGGTCAGTTCTAAGAGACGATTTTCATTCCAATAGCGATATCGATGTTCTCGTAGAATTTATGCCCGACCACGATTGGGGACTTTTGGAAATGGTAGAAATGCAAGGCCAACTGGAAGTATTATTTGACCGAAGTGTTGATCTTGTCAGCAAACAGGCAATTGAACACAGCCACAATTGGCTCCGACGCAAGAACATTCTGGAATCAGCTAGAGTAATCTATGGAGCGGGATCAATAGTCTTTAATTGATATTGTTGAAGCAGCTAAACGTGTACTTCGATTTGCTCAAAATATTGAGCGAATTACGTTAGAAACTGATGAAGAAAAGCTTTCAGCCGTTCTCTACCAGATCATCATCATTGGCGAGGCAACTAAACGGTTATCTCCTCAATTTCGGGAGCAATACCCAGAAATTCCTTGGAAGCAAATAGCAGGGATGCGAGACGTGATAACTCATCATTACGAGGGTGTAGATACCAACGTAGTCTGGAACGTCATTCAGAATAATCTCCCACCATTAATTGGTGCTCTCGAACCTTTGCTGCCACCACCATAACCCTCTTCTATCCTTCTCGCGAGAAATAAATCAAAATAGAAGGATGTTCCTGTTGCCATTTTGAAGGGTATGGTTACGCCTCGAGA
>DATNPS010000408.1:0-18976 GCA_036703095.1 Crinalium sp.
CCCCCCACTCCCCAATATTCGGTTTTTGAGATCCTAAATTGCAATCCATAGATGGCGTTGACCCACTAGGATATGATTTCCAGATTGACCCGCCTGCTTGCTGCCTCGGAGTATACCCATGCAAGAGACTGATACGTCTTCTAGATCCCCCCGTCGTCGATTGGTGCGTCGTCCGCCTACGCCTCATGCTTCACAATCTGCTCAGATTCGTCCTCTAGAGCGGCAGGGTCGATCTCCATCCTTAAACGATGAGCGGCGGCCATCCGAACCACTGCGTCTGCCTGGAAGTAGTCCAGATCGCTCAGTGCCTGTATCCAGAGCCTTACGGCGGATCGATCGAGATACTCCACAACCCTCTGAAAATACCCGGTTTAATCTGCGCCACTTGCTGTCTAACAGTTCCGATCGGGCGGCGGGTCGTCCGCTTCAGCGCGATCGCAATCCAGATCGCAGTCCAGATCGCAATCCAGATCGAAACGGTGGAGCGCGATCGCAACCGCTCGTCAATCGGTCTCGTGCTCAGGAACAGCGGCGATCGCAAATCTCACTACAGCCGCTCAGGCCATCCCGACCCTCCGCCGGGATAGAGCCAGTCCGCCCTGTCACCCCGCTCAACCCTGCGGCTCGTGACTTGCGCTCCAAACTGGCGCGATCGCGACGAACTAGAGACTTAGCCCCATTACCGTCGGACTCGGTAAAACCATTACACGTTCGCCCGCTTGCGTCGCCTCAATCCGGTGCTAAACCTGCGCGCAGAGCGCAGCGTCGTCCTCGTCGCCCTCCCTCTCCCTTTCTCTACGTCACTCGGCTCTTAATTCTAGGGATTGGGATCGGGGCCATTATGGGAACCGTGCTATCCGTCTGGGACCCGGCAACGCGAGAATTGCCAGCCTCGAAAGCACCTACCAACGCCTCTCTGCTGCACCCGCAAGGAGGGGCTGAACTGGCCAGCCAGCGCTTTAGTCGCGATGCCACCCCTGGCGGCATGTCGCCTGTGCCTGCGGCGTTGAAACTGGCGCAGGTTATGGCTCCTCTCAGCAGCACGATTCAAACCTTAACCACCCAATACACCGGATTAACGCCAGGAGTGTTTGTGGTGGATCTCGACACTGGAAACTATGTAGACCTCAATGGTGCCAAGATTTTTTCGTCGGCCAGCCTGATCAAAGTGCCTATTTTAGTGGCGTTTTTGCAAGACATCGATGCAGGCAAAATTCGTCTGGATGAAATGCTGACCATGCGGCAAGAGGACATCGCAGGCGAGTCGGGCGATTTGCAAGATCATCCTGCCGGGTCGCAATTTAGCGCACTGGATACGGCGACGAAGATGATCACCATTAGCGATAACACCGCGACGAATATGATCATTGCTAGATTGGGCGGCATGGAAGCGCTAAATCAACGGTTTAAATCCTGGGGATTGACCGAGACGGTGCTGCGTAGCCCCCTGCCCGATGTAACTGGAACGAATACAACCACTCCGAAGGATCTGGGGAATGTGTTGACGATGGTGAGCCAGGGCGATTTGCTATCGCTGCGATCGCGCGATCGCCTGTTTGACATCATGCGAAACACGGAGGCCGATACCCTGCTGCCCCCCGGTTTGGGACAAGAAGCGCTGATTGCTCACAAAACGGGCACGATTAACTCGATTTTGGGCGATACGGGCATTGTCGATATGCCGAACGGCAAACGCTATGTCGTAGCGGTCATTGTGCAGCGGCCCCCGGATGATGAGCGGGCGCGGGAACTGATTCAAACCATTTCCCACGAAATTTATCAATACTTGAACCAGTCTCCCGATAGCGGTTCTGCTGCTCCACTGCCAAACGGAAGTCAGTTGCCTTCAACGGTGATACCGTCTGACACTCCATCGTCACCTGTGACGTCTCCAACGTCTAGTACGAGTCCCTACGCCTCACCCACCCGTGAAGCCAGTTCGCCAGCATTAAATCCCGCGTTGAACAATTTCAACGAGCCTACGTCTCCTGCAACAGGAGCGCAGTAGGCCAGCAAATAACCCATAATATGAATGATAACTACCTACTCAAGCCATCTGGTTTGTGTAAAAATCCCTGACGATAGCGATCGCGGTTGTATAAACAAAGTGGATGAACAAAGTCTGGGTAAGAAATATACTGCCTTTTCGTTTTTGGCAGGGTAGAACCAGTGTGGATGCTAACCTAGTGTTTAACCTGCATTGGTATTTTGCTGTCGTGGTCAACGGTGAGCGGATTGTCTTCCGCTATAAGGAGGTTTTATGAGTTCCTCGCAGAGCCAGTTTCCGCAGCCGCCCCAGTCGGCGTCATCCTCCCCAAAACAACCCGATGCTCAGGCGACGCCGCCTGAGCCAGTGCCTCTAGCAGAAACCTCTATGGATCAGCACCTAGTTTCAACCCTCATGATGGATTCTTCCCCTGCTTCAGCCTCTTCTGAGGAAACGTCTACCCTAGATCTGACCTCAGAAGATCCTACAGATTCCGAAGATACGCTCTCTGGCAGCGACCTGTTAATTCGTCAACAGCCGATTCCGCCAGCAAGTGAGCCAATGCAGTATCGGGCGATTGGCCTGGTGAAGGGAAAGTACACACCGCTGGAAGAGCAATTCACCCGTGGGATGCTGGTGACTGAAGATGGCACGACGATCGATGCTGTTTTGCTGGGTCGAGTGATGAGTTTGGTTAAGAAACATCTTGACCTGGAGCAGAGCCACCTTTGGGTCGTTTATCCCCGCACCCGTGAAAAAGATAACGATCTGCATGTGCAAATCGTTGGAGTTTGGGAACCCGAAAAGCTGAATAAAGTGTCTGATGGTGGCGATCTGGAGCAATCCGATGATGATACGTCGGCTGATGCGACTGAGGATGCTCAAGCCTCTGACACCCCGGAAGATGGATACTTTTCAGTTCGGGGAGAAGTGTTATTTTACTCGCCGGATGATCAGCGGCTCATTGTTAAGATTCAACAGTCACCCCGGAAGGGAGCTGAGCAAGGTAAATCCTTTAAGCTCAATCTCAAGGGAACGGTAGAGGGTAAATCGGTCGGTTATTTTTGGGACTTTAATGTGAGACGCGAAGACAACCTGCTGGTGGTTCAAGATGGCACGATGATCAAAATGGTGCCACCTAAGAAACATAAGACGAAAAGACCTACCCGAGGAGGTGGCAGACCTCCCGCTGGCAAGAAGCGTTGGGATGGCCCGCGCGAGGGAAGCTCGCGGCCTCAGGTGGGAGGCGATCGCCCCAGCAGTGTAACGGCACCGCCCGTTCGCAAGGCTCCGTTACCCAAGCCTGTTAAGAAAAGCAAGAACGAATCAAACCCGACTTAAGGTTCAACATCGTTCAACGTGATTTGACAAAGCGAAAAAGGTGCCTTTCACACTGTGAAAGGCACCTTTTTCGCGATCGCTGAGACGCACCGATGGCGCGTTTCTACGGGGTTCTGGCGTTTGCCGTCTGCCTCTTCTAACGTTCATCCCATTCGCTGGCGGCATCAGCGATCGCCTGATCCACGGTCTTTTCACCCAGCATGGCGGCTTGCAGATTGTCGTAAACGATCTTTTGCAACTCTTTGATGTCTGCTAAAGCAGGCAGCAAAACTTCTGCATCTTGCATTTGTTTGGCGCTGACCGCACGAGCCGTTTCGATCGAGGTGGCATTGTCAGACAGAGTGGTGAAAAACGGATCGTTCAATGCCGCTGTTGTGGAGGGCAGCACGTCAGCCGCTTTGGCAAAAGCTAATTGATTTTTGTTATTGGTGACGAATAGCGCAAATTTTACCGCTGCATCGGGCTGATCGGTCGTGCGAGGAATCACCAGATTCATCACCGCCACATTTTTTTTGCCAGTGGCACCTGTAATTTGAGGGGCTGCCGCAGATACTTTGGCGATCGCCGGAGCATTGGTTTCCACGGTCTTTAAGAACTGAGGTCCAGAAGAGAGAATTGCCGTTTCACCCTGCTGATACAGTTCGATCGCCCGTCGATGGCCCTGGGTCAACACTTCCTTAGGCAACAGGTTTTGTTGATACAGATCCGTCCAATATTGGAAAACAGCTTTGCCTTCGGGTGTGTTAAACGCCGCTTTTCCGTCTGGTGTGACCAGCGTTACGCCCATTTGGGTAAAGGATTGCAAGACTTCAGCCGAGTCTTCGGGCACAAACGTGATGAAAAAGGCATATTTGCCCGTTTTGTCTTTCACCTGTTTGGCAACCTGGGCCAATTCCTCAAAAGTCGCTGGGGGTTGAGTTACGCCTGCCTTCTGGAGCAAGTCCTGATTGTAAATCGCCACGCTGGTAGTGAGATACCAGGGAAATCCAAATGTCTTGCCATTCAATGTGTTGGATGACCAGATTTTAGGTAAATACTGCTTTTGATCGGCTTCGGGAACTTTGTCATTCAGGTCTAACCAGGCGTTGCGGCCTGCTAGTTGGGCGGCAAAATCAGGGTTCAGGTTCACAACATCGGGAGCGGTGTTGGCAGACACGGCTGTCAAAATTTTGCTCTGCATGTCGGCCCAGGGCACATCAACCCAACGAACTTTGACGCCGGAATTGTCGCGTTCAAACTCGGCAATCAGCTGGTTGAAATAATCGGTGAACTGCGGTTGCAGTTGCATCGTCCAAAACTCTACTTCGGCAGCACCAGAGGCAGATTGGTCTGACTGAGAGGAATTATTTGGACTACAGCTTGCGATCGCCCAGCTTAGTAGCAAGCCCAGCAACGCAAAAATACCCCATTGTTTCCAACGTCTCATCCTACTCATGTGCAATTCCAGCCGTTTTCTTGACTCATCATGGTGAAACTGATTTATAGCAATCAACGGATTAGTTAGGACGGGGGGGTGGGGGAAGCCCTGACTGGGAGCCATAGCCTCTACTTCCTTGTCTTAACCGTCTCGACGGTTGCTATAGAATTTTGTGCGCTCAGCCACAGCCGCACGTTAGAGAAATATCACACCAAAGGTTAGGACTTTACCTTGAAACAGATCAAAAGTCCATCTTTCCTTGTACTGAACAACCATTCTCATTCTGAAACGGATTGCGGGTTTGACATGCCCGACGAGCACGCTAAACCGCAATCGATTGCCGTGCAAACTCGTCTGCGGCGAGTTTGCACGGCAATCGATTTGCATCATGAGAATTGCTTTGTACTGAAACGCTGACTGAGTTGTTAACCGATTTAACGCGACCTCGATCGCTCGATCTTGTGTGCGCGTCGTGCACGCAAAATCGGGCTTTTAGATCGGGCTTTTAGAGTTGTTGCACGTTGCGGAACAATCCTAAAAGCGTATTCGTCGCATTCATGTTGATTTAACGTAAATTTGACAAATGCGCAAAAGTTGCCCTGAGCGCTGCACAGACACCTTTTGCACTATTTGAACCGCACGTCGTGCAGTTCAAATGGCGCTATCGAATTCATGTTGGTTTAAACTTTGCCGCTACCGATTGGCATCACGAACGCTGCCACTACATGCTTGAGCAGCTCAACTTTGCCCCTAAAATTTGCAAATCTGAAAGGCTAATATTCTTCTAGCTTCTGACCTTCAGACCATTTTTACGCCTAAGTCAGAATTAAATTTTGCTCAAGTGTACTCTTTTTTCCAAATTATGTGTAATATCGCTGTTAAATCAGGGTATTTTTTGATTGACCGCAAGGTTGGAGCGGATTTGGTCACCATCTAACCCTTTGATCACTTCAAGAATGATTTATCATTTTTGACCATGATCCGAGAGGGAAGAGGTGATGAAAAGAGGGTGAGGATACTACTATTTGGATCGTTTCTTTAAAGTTTGTATCCTTTGCGCTATCGCAGCCATTCTCAATTAAATTGGGTACCATGCGTTAGCACCAATCTCGCTTACAATACGTAATTTCTAGAAAATTTCTCGGCTTCGCTTAACCTTTTTCTCGTCTCTTTACAGTTCTAGTGGTTGGTAGGCAAAACTGTGGTTAGCAGCCTTAAGGGTTTATTTGCAAAAAAGACTAAAGGGGTCGGCATCGAGTTAACCCCAGAACGAGTCAATGTCGCTCGTCTGAAGCGAAAAGGTCAGGGGTTTCAACTGGTTACTCTAGCTTCTGCCGATGTTCCGGAAGGCGTCTTCCAGGAAGGTCAAATCATTGACTCTTCTACCATGGCTCAGGTGATTCAATCTGTATTGACTGAAAGCAAGATTAAGACTCGATATTGTGCCACCGCCATTCCGGGCGGGCGGGATACAGTGACTCGCATTATTCCGGTTCCTGCCGAGCTAGACGATCGAGAACTGCGAGAAATGGTGCTTAACCAGGAAGCCGGGTTATATCTACCCTTTCCCCGCGAAGAAGCCGATGTGGACTATCAAAAACTGGGTTTCTTTGTTGATGAAGACGGTATTGAAAAAGTTCAGGTGCTTCTCGTCGCAACCCGGAAAGAAGTGACGGATTCTTACATCAACACGTTTCAACAGGCTGGTTTAAATGTCACAGTCCTGGAAATTAGTAGCTTTTCGCTGATTCGGACGATCCGCGAGCAGCTGCGGCAGTTTACGCCTCAAGAAGCGGCTGCCATTGTTGATATCGAATTTGAAAGTACTGAAATCTCAATTGTGGTAGATGGGGTACCTCAGTTTTCTCGGACGGTGCCGATCGGAACCTATCAGATCCAAACGGCGCTCAGTCGTGCCATGAATTTGCCGCCCTCTCGCAATACGGATTTATTGCAGGGAATGACGATCCCGGTTACGCCGATGGATAGTGTCACGTCACCCCAAAAGATGGGCGGTACGAATCCTGGAACGGCTGCAATGCTGCGGATTCTGGGCGAGCTGGCGGATGAGCTGCGTCGCTCCATCGACTTTTACTTAAACCAGGGTGACAACCTGGAGGTCGCGCAACTGCTATTAGCGGGGCCGGGAGGCTCGATTGGGCAGCTTGATGAGTTTTTCTCGCAGCGGTTAAGTTTACCTGCTAGCCAGGTTGACCCAGTATCGGCGCTTTCATTGGAAGTAGACCAGGAAATTCCTCCCATGCAGCGGCCTGGATTGGGAGTGGTTCTGGGGTTAGGCTTGCGAGAAGCATGGTGATCATAGGGGAGGTTTGGTGCAATGTATAGCTTAGATATTAATTTCCTGAATGATCGGGTTGAGCGTGCTCCTGAAGTTGGAGGCAGAGCGCCCGCGAGAGTCGTCCAAGATAGCCCCAGACCCCTCTACATCGGTACGGCGATCGGTGTGTTTGGGTTGGCGGTTGTGCTGGGTTCCTGGGTGATTTTGCAACAGCGCAACGCCTCTTTAGAAGCTCGCCGGGCTGAGCTGGACACGCAGTTAACTGCGTTGCAGGCTCAACTGCAAGAAGTAGACAGCATTAATGCTCAAGTGGCGGCGATCAATGCTGAAAATAAAGCGTTAGCCACCGTGTTTGATCGCATCAAACCCTGGTCGGCGATTTTGCAAGATGTGCGCGATCGCGTTCCCACTGGTGTTCAAGTAGCCCTCATTGAGCAGAAAGACCCAACCACTCAACCCGGTGCTGCGCCCCCACCCCCATCGCCGTCACCTGCGGCAGGGGATGCGGCTGCTCCAGCCGCCGCTCCGGCTGAACCTCCCCCCTCAACAATTCAAATTTCGGGGCAGGCGCGCAACTTTAGTGATGTCAATGATTTTCTGTTAACGTTGCAGCGATCGCCCTTTTTGGAAACCGACAAAACCCGGTTAGTCACGGCTGAACTGATTGATAACCCAACGCAGGTCAAATTTGAAGAAAATCAGCGGCAGACAACATCCAGCAATCAAGTCCAGGTGCAGTTACCCAAGGTTGTGCAATTCACGATTGAAAGCACGCTGACTAACCTCCCCGCATCTGAGCTGTTGCAAGACATGGAGCGGACGTTGGCCGTGGGGCTACCCGCCAGAATTCAATCACTTCGGGATAGAGGAGTTATTCAACCATGACAGCGGGCGGAGATTTTATTCCTGGAGATAATCTAGAGACGGCTCCCAATTACCCCACCCTATTTGGGTTGCGTCTCACTCCTACAACGAACGGATGGCTGATTGCCATTGCCCTGCTGGCTCTGGCGGGTTATCTGGGCTATACCTTTGTGAAACCCCTGTGGGATACGAGCCAGCAGCTCAGCGCCGACATTGCGGCAAAAGAAAGCCAGCTTGTTAACCGGGAAGAAACGCAGCGGCAAATTCAAGAAGCCAGAGTCAAGCTGCAACAGGCGGAACAACTGCGGGCAGATGTATTGACGCTGTTCGCTACCAACGAAAATATGGATACGCTGCTGCTGGATCTGAATGAGCGGGTGCAATCTGCCAATGCGGGTATTACAGACCCCGATCGGCGAGCGACTCTGTCTAAATTCACATTAAACGACCAGCAATCGGGTGTCGTTGCCGATGGAGCCTATGGTGCGGCAGTGAACAGCAAGCTGCGCCGGGAAGTGTATGACGTGCAAATGCAGGGTTCTTTTGCCCAAACGCAATCTATCATTCGCAGCATTGAACGCTTGCAGCCGCTATTGGTGGTTCGAGACTTTAAATCAGAGCTGGATAACACCACACGGGCGATCGTGCTCGATCCGCAGGGCAGACTGGTGCCCGGTTCTCAGCCCACCCCCCGGCTCACAACTGGCTTCCGGCTGATTGCGCTGATCCCGGTTGAGACACCCGCTCCTGCTCCGGCGGCGGCACCGGGGACTAGTCCTGCACCAGGTGCCGCACCTGCTAGCCCAGCGGCCAGTCCTTCACCCTAGCGGAGCCTGAGCTGAGACGGCGGCGTAATCTTTTTTGGAGTCCATGTTTAAATTGCTGATTTAATCTCTCAACAAAATCATCTCAATTCGCCTGATTTCAATTGCAAGGAGGAGTGAACTGTGAAAAATCGTCTTGGGCTTGGCAGTATTTTGGGAAGTGCCGCCTTGATGGTGGTGTCAACCCAACCCGCCGGGGCCGTGGCTACTCAGGTAACGGGTGTGCGGGTCAATCAAACAAACGGCGGGGTTGAGGTGGTTTTGCAAACCCGAAGCGGTGAGCGACCCCAAATTTTCACCATTAGTCGGGGTAATGCCCTGATCGCTGACATTATCAATACCCAGCTCAGTCTGCCAGAGGGCAATGGGTTTCTGCAAAACAGCCCTGCACCTGGCATTAGCTCGATCATGGTCTCTCCCCTGGATTCGAATAGCATTCGGGTGACGGTAAATGGCCACTCAAATGCTCCAGCGGCTCAAGTCGCTCAGCAGCGCAATGGGATTGTGCTCAGCTTCAATTCCGCTGGTGGCAACTCGAATCAGGCGGCTCAACCTGTACCCAGCAACTTGCCGACAACTCCTGCACGAGTTGCTCAGGATGCTCCCGCCCCGGCTGAATCTCCAGCTCCAGCCGTGCCACCACCGACAACGCCCGATCCGAATGTGATGGTGCCCAACCCTCAGATTTCGATCGATGGTGTTCCGGTGCCTCCGGCCAGTGGAACCTATGTGCCGCCGCTGCAACCCCGAGCGATCGCCCCACCGTTGGGTGATATTGCCGTATCTAACATCGATACTGCACCCCAAGCGATCGATTTAGGAACGGGTGAACGAGTCCCCCGATTGGTGTTGCGCGATGCCCCTGTGCGTGACGTGTTGTCGCTCCTGGCTCGTGCCGCTAACCTGAACGTCGCTTATATTGGCGAGCTGCCCGGTCAGAATGACCAACAGCAGGCTCCGGCTGCTCCGGGCACCGAACAAACTCAAGAGGTGCGGATTTCCTTAGATATTGAAAATGAACCCGTTCAAGATGTGTTTAACTACGTCTTGCGGGTAGCTGGCCTGGAGGCCAATCGGACTGGACGAACTATCTTTGTGGGCCCGCGCTTGCCCGATGAAGCCCGCAACGTAGTGGCTCGAACGCTGCGCTTGAATCAGGCTACCGCGACCGATGCGGCCAATTTCTTAACCGCTCAAGGGGCAGAATCGCAAATCCCCATCGAGCGGGTTGAAATCAACACGGTGGGTGAAGGTGCGGCAGCTCGTACCGTTGAAACCAGAACTCCTGAAATTTTGGCATTGAGAGCCGAGCAGGGCAATGGCCCCCTCTTGTTGCGCGGTCTGTCGGTGTTGACCAACACCCGCCTGAACTCCATCACGCTGGTTGGTTCCCCTCGCAAGGTTGAAATGGCATCAGCAATGCTGTCTCAGCTAGACCTGCGGCAGCGGCAGGTGGCGATTAACGTCAAAATTGTTGACGTGAACTTGTTGGCGACTCAAGACTTTAACACCAGCTTCTCCTTTGGCGTCGGCGATAGCTTCTTTACCTCTGATGGCGGTGCTGCTGCCTTTAACTTTGGTGGCGTCAATCCACCCAGCAACAGTGATGTGCGCAACAGCCGACTTAGCCCTCCCATTACGGCAGCTCCCTATCCCAACGGGATCACGGCTGATGACTTAGATCCCTTCCAGGATGCGCAGCCGGATGCACCGTTTGGGACAGGTCAGCCTCAAACCTTTGCGAACCCATCTTTAAACGATGGCTCGATTCAGATTCCTGGGGGCACCTACATTCGTCCACCGTTTGGTACACGAAATAATCCCCTCCAGGGTGGTGTGGTCACGGTTAACCCGGATGGGTCGTTCACGACAGGTCTGCCTCAGCTCTTCCAGTACCCGACCCGGTTCCTGGCTAGTCTGCAAGCTCAAGTGGTAAGCGGTAACGCCAAGATTCTGACTGACCCGACGCTGGTAGTTCAGGAAGGCCAAACGGCGAGAGTGAGTCTTGGTCAGGAAGTGATCACTAACGTGAATATTGAGAACACCGATACGTCGGGTGGTACTCGTCAAGAGGTGACATTCGAGAAATCGATTGCTGGTTTGAGTCTGCAAATCGTGGTCGATCGAATCGACGATAACGGATTTGTCACCCTGGCTCTGGAACCGACAGTGTCCGCTCCATCGGAAACGGTGAACACTGAAGGGGGTTCGATTACCCTCCTATCTCGTCGGGATTTGGTGTCTGGACGGTTGCGCTTACGCGATGCCCAAACCCTGATCGTATCGGGTATTATTCAAGACCGCGATCGCACAACGGTGTCCAAGGTACCCATCCTGGGCGATATCCCCATCTTGGGAGCGCTGTTTAGACGAACAGAGCGAGAGAACACAAGACAAGAGGTGATTATTCTACTGACACCCCAAATCTTGAATGATTCTGATACCTCCAACTTCGGCTACAGCTATACCCCCGGACGCGAGGCGCAACAGTTTCTACAGCGGCGCGGAGGAGCACAATTCCCCTAGGAGTGTGGTGTGAGGCTAGTGGGCGATCGCTCACTAGCCATCTTTCATTCAGTCATCTGCCGATGACCCAATTCACAACTAAAAAGTAGCGGTTAGACGATTAGCTCAGGCTTCTGGTGTGAGGCTAAGGATCATGAATGAATTAAAACCAAATGTTTAATTTTGGAAAGTGCGGCAGGGAACCATCTTCCAAAATTAAGTTTTAGGTTTTATTAAATCTATGATCCTAAGTCGCTAGCGGCTGATTGTTTGGTGGGTTTAATAAGCGGTGACTAGGCTTGTCGGAGGAGACGGATTATGGCTGGAGTCAAAGCAAATAACAGCATTGAAACAGCGACGAAGATTGATATCTTTAGGCGCTCACGAACGATTAGAGGAACTGTCAGCTCATCTAACCGTGTTGATTTTTACCGCTTTGAAGTTAAACGAGTTACTCGCTTAAACAGCATCGGTGTCACGCTGCGAGGGCTAGACGATGATGCCAACCTGGCCCTGCTTAACTCACGCGGCGGTGTCGTAGCGGCGTCTCGGTATTTAGGCGATAAGAGCGATATCATTTCGGGCGCGATCGCTCCTGGCACTTACTATTTGCGGGTATCGCGAGTTGAGGATTCAACAGACTACAAGCTCACAGCCGTTGTCACGCCGATCGCGAGTTCTGGTAAATATCCCATCACCCGGCAAAATACTAATTTTACGGTTGAAGAGTTAGATACCGCCAAACGAATCAACGCTTTGGGTCGCACCCGTAAAATTGAAGGCTCGGTCAGTAAGGGCAACAAGCAAGACTTTTATAGAATCGACCTCAAAGATCCGGCCCGCATCAGCCTGACGCTGAGAGATTTGGATGCCAACCTGGACGTCGATTTAATCAACGGTCAGGGGCAGCTCATTTCGCGATCGGCTTACCTGGGCAAGGTGAGCGAGGTGATTGCTCCAAAGCGGTCTTTCAGCGCTGGGACGTACTACATCCGGGTATATACCCGTGGTGGCAACAGCAGCTATGACCTCTACCTGACGGCCATCACCGATACCACTCGCAGCAATCCCAACACGGGCGGCACGACCCCAACCTTAGTCAGCAATATCAATCCGCGTGGATTGTCGTCCAATCCAACTGATCTGGTGAACGTCAACGGACGGCTGTTCTTTGCCGCAACAGACACCACGGGCGGTACAGAACTGTGGACGAGTGATGGCACCAACTCAGGCACCCGACGCGTTGCCGACATCAATCCTGGAACCGCCAGTTCCAATCCCACCGATTTAGTCGTGTCGGGTGGAGTGCTGTATTTCGCGGCGAATGATGGGACAAACGGTATCGAGCTATGGCGCAGTGACGGTACGGCAAGCGGTACGCAGCGGGTTTCAGATATTAACCCTGGAGCCGCCAGTTCCAGTCCATCTGACCTTTATGATTTCAACGGTCAGGTTTACTTTGCGGCGAATAATGGCACCAACGGCAAGGAACTGTGGCGCAGCGGTGGCACAGCAGCCACAACTGAATTAGTAGCCGATATCAATCCGGGGCAAGGTAGTTCGAATCCCAATAACTTTGTGTCATTCAATAATGTGCTTTACTTTGCCGCTGATGATAACAGGGTCGGAAATGAGCTGTGGCGATTTGACGGGAATGCCACCAGTTTGTTTAGAGACATTGTGATTGGTGCGGCGGGGTCTAATCCAAGGGATTTGGCTGTCTTTAACAACAATCTGTATTTCTCTGCCAATGATGCCACGAATGGTCAGGAACTCTGGCGCAGCGATGGCACGGTGAGCGGTACGAATCTGTTTATCGATATCAACAATGGTTCCGCCAGCTCGAATCCAACCGACTTGGTCGCCGTAGGCACCCGCCTCTATTTCGCTGCCAATGACGGCATTCGAGGTAATGAGCTGTGGTCAACCGATGGCACAACCACGGGCACGGCCCTGTTGCGTGATATCCGAGTCGGGGCAGACAGTTCTAATCCGGCGGATCTAGTTAATGTGGATGCCAGTGGACGGCTGTACTTCACGGCTGAAAACAGTGTGAACGGCAGACAGATCTATCGCAGCGATGGCACGTTGACTGGCACGGTTCTCGTCACCGGATCTGCGCTCAACACGTTGAATCCCACGGATTTAGTGGCGATCGGCAATACGCTGTTCTTTGCGGCTACCATCTCTGAAACAGGCACAGAGCTATTTAGCATTCCGGCTTAACGCGAATTCGAGATCGCTATAGCAATCGAAGGTTTAGTTAGGACGGGGTGCAGGGGGAACTTCTGGCTGGGGGCGAAACCCACACCCGCCTGCTCTAAATGTTTTGGCAGTTGCTAGTTCGATTTTGGAGAGAATTGCGCGTCGCGCAATTCTCTCCAAAATCCGTTCGTCGAATTCACGTTAAATTAGTCATACTCAGTTCAGCGTGGCGTAGTGCAATTTGATATATCGCGACCTCATCATGGGGGGAATCTGGTGTGGGCCGCTTCAGTGGCAGGCTGTTCTCCCGATCGCATCTTAGATTTTTCGGCCAGCATTAATCCATTAGGGCCACCGCCATCCGCGATCGCCGCCATCCAGTCTCATCTTGGCGCTTTGCGAGACTACCCAGACCCAAACTATCAGGCGCTGCGAAATGCGATCGGGCAGTTTCATGACCTGTCTCCCGATTGGATATTACCGGGCAACGGTGCGGCGGAATTATTAACCTGGGCCAGTCGTGAGTTGGCAGATCTGGATGCCACCTATCTACTCACGCCTGCTTTTGGCGATTATGTGCGGGCGCTGAAAGCATTTGACGCCAGGGTAATGCGCTGTTTGCTATTGGGACGCGATCGCCCCTCCAGTGACCAAATGAGCGGTTTGCTAGACCTGCATCAGGCTATTCCACCGTTCGCCACAGAGGGTCAATCTGCTGGGCTACTGCTAAACAATCCTCACAATCCCACCGGACGATTATTCTCAAAAGACGACATTTTGCCGTATTTAGAACAATTTGCGCTGGTCGTAATCGACGAAGCGTTTATGGATTTCTTGCGGCCTGAGCAGCAGCACAGTTTGATTGATTGCGTGGCCGATTATCCCAATCTCGTCATTTTGCGATCGCTCACCAAGTTTTATAGCTTACCGGGGCTACGGTTGGGATATGCGATTGCCCATCCCGACCGGCTTGCTCGCTGGCAGCACTGGCGTGATCCGTGGAGTGTGAATACACTTGCAGCAGCGGCAGGAGAAGCCATGTTGCGCGATTCGGTGTTTCAAGAGCAGACCTGGAACTGGTTAGAAACAGCGCGATCGCAATTATTCCAGGGTTTGCAAGCCATCTCAGGGTTAACGCTGTTTCCCAGCGCGGCTAATTTTTTCCTGGTGCAGTGTGACCCTTCTGCAATTGAGTTGCAGCGAGACCTGTTGAAAACCCATCAGATTTTAATTCGAGATTGCATCAGTTTCCCGGAACTTGGCGAGCATTATTTCCGCGTCGCCGTGCGAACCGAGGCCGAAAATCAGCGGCTATTGGCTGGTTTAGCGACGGTATGCCAGCAAGTGGGTTTTAATTGATCCGTGTGCCTCATTCAACCCTGACGATTAACAATGCCCTTTGATTACGATCTCGTGATTATCGGCGGTACTGCCGCCGCCCGCCACGCTGCGATCGCCGCCCGCTCCTGGAAAGCTAGAGTCGCTTTGGTAGAGCCAGATCTGTCAGAGAAACTGGGGCCATGTGCAGAAGATGTGTTTCACTACGGCTTAATTCAAGCGGCACATACCCTCCAGCAAACGCGGCAGGGAAGTGCTTTTGGACTGCATTGGACGAATACTGAAGAGGGCGATCGTCTCTCGATTCATCTCAACGAAACGCGAGAGTGGAATCAACAGTTGGGTGACATTTTAAACGCGTCTGAATCCCCTGCTTTACTGGCGTCCCAGGGGATAGACGTGATCTGGGGAACGGGTGAATTTGGTCGGCGTCCTCAGCTTGCCTTTGAGGTGAATGGGCGCAGATTGCGATCGCGTCGATATTTGATTGCCAGCGGTTCTCGGACTGTACTACCCAATATTGATGGACTCTATCAAGCCAAACCCTTAACGCCCGAATCGCTCTGGCAAGCGACAGACCTGACAAAGCCACCCGCTAATCTCATCGTAATTGGCAGTGAACCTGTTGCTGTGGAGATGGCCCAAACCTTCGCGTATTTGGGGTCTCACGTTACCCTGATTGTGCCGCACCAAACGCTGTTGCCGCATGAAGATGCTGATGCATCCCGGTTGATTCAAACTCAGTTGGAGGTCGAAGGAGTGCGGGTGATTACTCGAACAGAGGTCAGCCAGGTTAAGCAGCTTGACGGCAAGAAATGGGTTCAGGCTGGCAACCAGGCTCTCGAAACCGATGAAATTGTCGTGGCGGCTCAGCAACAGCCCCAAATCAAAGGACTCAACCTGGAGGCCGCTGGCCTATTGCCGTTGCCCAATGGCCTACGAGTCAATGCCAAACTGCAAACCAGCCACCCGCGAATTTATGCGGCAGGTGGTGTCCTGGGCGGATATCCTCTAGCGCACATTGCTCGTTATGAAGCTCTGATTGCGGTGCGAAATGCGCTATTTTTCCCGTTTGCTCAGGTTAACTATCGCGTAATCCCCTGGGCCGTTTACACAAAACCAGGATTAGCCAGGATTGGCTTAACTGAAATGCAGGCCCGACAGCGCTATGGCGATCGAATTCTGGTTCACTGTCAGTTTGTAAAGCGAGTCGCTAAGGCTCAGGTGCATGGAGAAACGACAGGGTTTTGTAAACTGATTGGACGGTTAAACGGCGAGATTTTAGGCGCGCATGTAGTTGCCCCTGATGCAGAAGAGGTGATGGGTGCGATCGCCCTTGCCATGCAGCAAAACTGCCGCATTCAATCGCTAGCCCAGGTTCGGGCCATTTCCCCCAGCTATGCGGATCTGATTTATCAAACGGCGGCAGGCTGGCAGCAGCAAAAGCGCGATCGCAATATTGGCTTGAGCTATTTGCTAGAAGACTGGTTTAGCTGGCGACGCTCTTAGATTGAATTATGAGAGGAGTTGCGCGTCGCGCAACTCCTCTCATAATTCAATCTAAAGTGATGTGACACTACGCAATTACGTTAGGCCAAGGGGGAGTGGGGCGACGTCCCAGCCAGGGATGAAACCCCTGCATCCCGTCTTAATCGTTGTGAGTCAGCTACAGTTATCTTTGTTCCATCAACGTTCGAAACTGTTCATGCTGGCGCATGGTGTCAAAGCACGCATCCGTTTGCGCCATCACGCGATACAGATTTGGGCTGAGCACAAACGCCCGATGTAAGTGTTTGAGCGCCATATCTAAATTCCCGCGCGCAGCATACGAACATGCCTTGCCATACCAGGCGTTAGCATTGTCGGCGTGATATTTCAGCGATTTATCAAAACTTGCGATCGCTTCTTCATGCCGATCGAGTTTAGACAGCACCATGCCCCGATAGCTCCAGGCATAATGGCAGCTTGGTTTAATCGTAAGAGCCGTATCTAAACTGGCCAGCGCATCGTCATAGCGTCTCAGATACGCCAGTGCCACCGCACGGGTATACCAGGCGCGGTAATTGTTGGGTTTTAGCTCGACGGCTCGATCAAAGCTGGCAACGGCATCCTTGTAGCGGTACAGACAGCTATACGTGTGTCCCTGGTTATACCAGGCTTTCGAATCCTTCGGATCAATTTGCAGCGCTTTCGCCAGATGGGTCAGAGCCTCTTCATAGCGCCCCAGTTTGGCTAGAGCGATGCCCTTGCCGTGCCAGGCGAGAGCAAACTTTGGCTTAATCTTTAAAGCGCGATCAAAACTGGCGATCGCTTCTTCATGAAAGCCCAGTTCATACATAGCCCAGCCGCGATGTCCCCAGGCTTCATAGTGTTCGGAGTTTACTTTTAGGAGTTTGTCGAATCTGGCGATTGCTCCCTCATATCGCCCGACGCTGTATAACGCATTTCCCTGAGTAAACCAGGTCTGAGCATCTTGATTTTGACTCATGGTTCATTTGAGCCTAGGGTAGATCCTGAACAAACAGTTGTTAGCGTAGTTACCCCAAGGAAATTGGGATACGCTCTATAGCGATCGCCACAGCCGTTAGGACATTGAAAACCAAAGGGGGTATGGGGGCTGTGCCCCCGGCCAGGGGTTCTACCCCTGCACCCCGTCCTAATACCAGTGACTACGGCTATATAAGTGCGGCTGACCTGGCTGTTGAATTGCAATGCTGTTGAATTGCAATAGACAAAGCCATTCCATGTCCAGATCCATCACGCCGAAACGCCAAGGATGTCACGCTGGATTGGAATGGTGCCAGGCACTCTGTAGCAATAGCGAAATTTGCACTGGAACTTGGTTAGAGGCGATTTCCCTCACGTCCCGCAAAGTGTAGTGCAACCCTTAAACTAATTGTTCCCATTTCCCTTGTTAGAAAAGATACTACAGCACGAAATGTATTGCATCAGGATAATGAATCATGACTGAACCGAACGCGTATCGAATTGAGCAGGACTCAATGGGGGAACGCCAAATTCCCTCCACCGTATACTACGGAATCCAAACCCTGAGGGCTGTTGAAAACTTTCCCATTAGTGGCCTAAAACCGTTGCCAACCTATGTAGATGCGTGTGTGCTGATTAAAAAAGCAACAGCGATCGCCAACGGGGAGCTAGGCTGCATTTCTGCCGATTTGAGTCGGGCGATCGTCCAGGCGGCTGATGAAGTGTTGCAGGGCCATTTGCGCGATCAGTTTGTGGTGGATGTGTATCAGGCTGGAGCGGGTACGTCGCACCATATGAATGTGAACGAGGTGTTGGCAAACCGGGCGCTCGAAATTCTGGGTGATGAAAAAGGCAACTATAAGCGGGTTAACCCCAATGACCATGTGAACTATGGTCAATCTACCAACGACGTGATCCCAACTGCTATTCGAATTGGTGGACTGCTGGCCTTAGAGCATTCGCTGTATCCGGCGCTGTCGGGGGCGATCGCCGCTCTAGACAACAAAGCCGACGAATTTCAGGACATTGTGAAATCGGGCAGAACGCATTTGCAAGATGCCGTTCCGGTACGGATGGGCGATACCTTCCGGGCCTGGGCGCAAATCCTGGCCGACCACATGAACCGCATTGAGGCGGCGGCGCAGGATTTGACCGTTTTGGGATTGGGTGGCAGTGCTGCCGGAACGGGACTGAATACCCATCCGCAATATCGCTACCGAGTGGCCGAGATCCTCTCCGACCTGATCGGCCAACCGCTAAAGCCTGCCCCTCACCTGATGGCCGCCATGCAGAGTATGGCTCCGTTTGTGAATGTATCCGGTTCGTTGCGCAACCTGGCTCAGGATTGCGTCAAAATCTCCCACGATTTGCGCCTGATGGACTCTGGCCCCAAAACCGGATTCAAGGAAATTCAATTGCCACCTGTTCAGCCCGGTTCATCCATCATGCCCGGCAAGTACAATCCCGTCCTGGCTGAGATGACCTCAATGGTGTGTTTTCAAGTTATGGGATACGATGCAGCGATCGCTCTGGCCGCGCAGGCAGGTCAGCTAGAACTGAACGTGATGATGCCGCTGATTGCCTATGATCTGATCCACAGCATTGAAATTTTAGGAAACACCTTGGCCGCTCTGACCGATCGCTGCCTGAACGGAATTACCGTCAAGAGCGATCGCTGTCTCGCCTATGCCGAAGGCAGTCTGGCACTC
>DATNPS010000413.1:0-8375 GCA_036703095.1 Crinalium sp.
ACCCCATTCCCCACAATTTTCAAACTATCTCTTCCCAGAGTGCACCTCTCTCTGCTACCATAAGCATTCTGTGGCTAGCTTAGTTCACAGCGCAAATACCCCTGGAGAGATGGCCGAGTGGTTGAAGGCGCAGCACTGGAAATGCTGTTTAGGGGTGACTCTAACGAGGGTTCGAATCCCTCTCTCTCCGTACTCCATGTCGTGTAGACACAGTTAGCTCACTAAAAAAGATGGCTCGTACTCAGTACGAGCCATCTTTTTTAGTGAGCTAACTGGCTTTACTTTGCTGCCTTTGCCATTCTGCGCTGAGCCAGCATCTTTTCAACGCCCAGAGCAATCACGCCCAGCGTTACGATTAGAATGCCGAATCCTTGAACCTGCTTAAGCGGCGCACCAATAATGAGCCACGATAGTAAGGCTGTAATTACAGGCCCACTGGACGCCAAAATAGATGCCTGAGCCGCTCCCATGAAGCGTACCCCAAAGTTGTTAAGCAAATAGCCTGACAGGGTTAGCGTACTCAGCACTAAAATTCCTGCAAACAGCCCTCCTGCACCATTGGGCAACACCTTGGGGCCGAGGGGCAGCAGCAAACAAAGACCCGCTGCACAAAAAATGGTCGAGAATTGGATAACACTTACTGGAACAGGATGCAGCTTACGGAAACTGCTCTGCATGAAAATGAGGTAAAAGGCAAACGCAATCCCTGATGTAACGGCTGTAATAATGCCTTGCCAGGAAATCGTGGCAGCAGCCGTCAGACTGGGGAAGGCCGTTAAAACGACACCAAACAGGATGGTGGTCATTACTCCGATGCGCAACCGGGTGGGGCGATCGCCAAACAAGATCCACGCCAGCGGCACCGTAATGATGGGATACATGAACAGAATCGTCACTGGAATGCCGGGATTCCGAAACTCCCCAAATGCAATGTAGATCAGCACTTGAGACAGGAATAAGAATAAGCCACTGCCAATGACCGTGGTCAGCAAGCGTCGATCCCGCGCCAGCACAAACGCTTTAATGTCTCGCCACACGGGAGGATAGAGGAATCCAGCCAATATAGCCATTCCTGGAGCCACGATCGCCATCCGCATGAACAAAATCAGCAGCGAGTTGCCCAGGCTGGTCAGGCTAATGTAGCCTCCCAGGTCAAAGACGCCAAATAGATGACTCTGATTGCCAATAATTTTGACAACTACGTTGTGCAGCGATAAGGACAGCGTAGACAGAACGATCAACCAAAAACCCAACCAAAATTGGGATAGCTTCCACGGCCCGAAGGAACGAGGCTGTCCTGCCGCAGGAGAGGGGCCGGGTGCAGAGGATGGTGCGGGAGCAGGTGGTTTGGGCCGAGGAGGTGAAGATTGTCCGGGATAGGACTGATTGGGATGGGAGGCTTGGCCATTAACGTAGCCGGGATGGCTCGGTGACGCAGGATATCCCGATGTGTTTGGATAGGGAGCCGGGGGGGCAGCAGTTCCCGTCGTAGGTTGTCCGGTTAGAGCAGCATAGGGATTGGGGCCTGGTGGTGTGAGGCGATCGCCCCCCGGTACGTGACCAAATTGCTGGTGACGAGCCACTTCGGTTTGCAATTGCTGGCTCAGCCGGGCCACCAGCGTTTCTAGAATGAATTCTCCCTGCTGCTCTAGATTTTGCATCCGGCCAATCTGCTGAGACAGGGCGCTTTGATAGCTGTTTAAGTCTTGCCTGAGCGAGCTAAGGGTGCGGTTTAGCGTGGAGTCAAGAGAGGATAGCAGCCGATAGGCATCTTCGTGCGAGGCTTCATTGGCCGCAGGTGGAAGACCGGGAGTCGTCTGCCCAGAGTATCCATCAACCTGCTGATTGATGCGTTGAACCAGTAGCCCGTGAAGATGGGTCGCTAGCGCTTGAGCTAGCTGCTTGGCCCAAAGCTGCTGCTGCGCGATTTGCCGCTGTGAGAGTAAGGCTTGATGTTCTGATTCGAGCGTTTGATGCTGAGTCTTCAGGCTCTCAATGTCATTCAGCAGCCGCAGTTTCTCCGCTTGCAGACGTTTGACATCCTGACCTAATTGAGCCACTAGATCTTGCTGCAATGCTCGCAAATCTTGTGTAACAGCCTTCAAAGCCTGATTCACAGATTGAGCATCGTCTGAATCAAAATTGTTGGGTAGATTATCTAGTCGCCCCATTAGTGTGCAATCCCTAACGTGTGAACTAAAGACTGCGTTAATTGAAACGCTTGCTGAACGGTTTGATGCAGCTTAATCAATTTTGCCCCTATCTGGTCTTGTCCTGTCGATTGCAAACGATTTATTCCTGATTTTTTGGAATATTTTTATCCAGGGAAAGAATCGGTCTGGGTCGATGCTTCAACTCGCCTCACGCTTGAGGTCAACAACGTCAAGGAATAGGGCGACGTACCTTCCAACAATGGAGGATTAATATAACTGACAGAGATGATAGCTCTGAACCCTTGAAAATTGCCAGTTTTTCTAAATTGGCGCAGCAATTCTCAGTCTGTAATTAGTGGCAGGGCAAGATTGCCGCAGGCTGCCACTAATTACGGGTTTTGTGCGCCCGTCGGGCGCGCAAAAAACGCGATTATGGCTCTGCGCATTAGCGTTAGGACGATGTGCAGGGGTTCCACCCCTGCTGTGGGGGCACCGCCCCCACAGCCTTTTGTCCTAACCTGAATGCGTAGGGCTGTGGTTTCAAAATAAGAATTGTTGAAATTGACGTGAATTCGATAGCGCACCATCTGCGTCACAAATCGTTGCAGTCCGTGGCATGGTAAGGTTCATAACATCTGCCGATCCCGTTTGGATGGGGGTTTGTTCGGGAGCAACCTGATTAAGATGACAACCAAACCTAAGATTATTGTTCTAGACGACGACCCTACTGGGTCACAAACGGTTCATAGCTGCCTCTTGCTAACGCAATGGGATGTGGATACGCTGCGGCTCGGTTTGGCGGATGATTCCCCAATCTTCTTTATCCTGACCAATACACGAGCGCTCACGCCTGCTCAAGCGGAAGTGGTGACGCGTGACGTTTGCCACAACCTCAAACAGGCGATCGCCCTTGAAGATATCCATGATTTCCTGGTCGTGAGCCGGTCTGATTCCACACTGAGAGGGCATTACCCCGTAGAAACGGATGCGATCGCCCAGGAGCTTGGCCCCTTTGATGCTCACTTTTTAACCCCTGCTTTTTTTGAAGGCGGACGAATCACCCGCGACAGCATCCATTACTTAATCGTCAACGGCGTAGAAACCCCAGTTCACGAAACCGAGTTTGCTCGTGATTCAGTATTCGCCTATCATCACAGCTACTTGCCCGATTACGTAGCAGAAAAAACGCATGGACGTATTCCGGCAGACCAGGTGGAACGGTTTTTGCTGGCGGACATTCGAGCCGGGAGTCTGGAACGATTGCTGCATTTGAGCGGCAATCAGTGTGCGGTCGTGGATGCTGAAACTCAGGCAGATCTCAATCAATTTGCGGCTGATATTCTCGCCGCTGCCGCTCAGGGCAAGCGTTTTCTCTTTCGCAGCGCGGCCAGTCTGTTGACTGCCCTGGCTGCCCTACCACCTCAACCGATCGCCCCAGAAGGCATGGCCGCCTACACTCGCGATGGTAAACCGGGTGCTGTGATCGTAGGTTCCCACGTCAAAAAATCCACAGAGCAACTAGAAGAACTGCTCAAAGTCGCAGGCGTTGTGGGGGTTGAAGTGGATGTTGCTCATTTATTAGAGGACTCAGCCGAACAGCGAACCGCACTGCTCGATCGCATTCTTCAGCAGGTGAACACTATTCATCACGATGGCAAAACGCCTGTCGTATACACCAGCCGTCAAGAGCTAACCTTTGCAGACGCGCAGACGCGTCTCGATTTTGGAGTCGCTGTATCTCAGCTACTCATGGACGTGGTGCGGGGATTACCATCGGATATCGGCTTTCTCATCAGCAAAGGCGGTATCACCTCGAATGATGTGCTGAGCAGCGGTTTGGCGCTAACTACAGCCCGTCTACTCGGTCAAATTCTACCGGGATGCTCCATCGTTCGCACCCCCGAAACTCATCCCCAGTTCCCCAACCTGCCCGTCGTGCTGTTCCCCGGTAACGTGGGCGATCGCACCTCTCTGGCTGAAGCGTATCAACGGCTCAGACGATGAAAGGTGTTGGGTGTTAGGTGCTGGGGAAGATGAAGTGTGGGGTATGGGGTGTAGGAAAGGCTAATTCTTCCTTGTCTCCCCCATCCTCCCCATCCTCCCCATCCCTCCGCTTCTGACTCCTGACTCCTGACTCCTGATCCCTCCCGCATCTTCCCTAAAACCGATCTTTCTAATGAATTTTTTTGTCTAATGCCAGCCTGACTACTAATATGGATAGTTAACTTAGCCCCATTGCGACCAAGCGCTCCGGTTCTTTCCGCATGAATCCTGACACATCCATCCCTGCGTCTGTATCACCTCTTGCTCAGCCAGCGCCAGAGGCCAACCCAAATCTGCAAGTCCGCTTTAAGAATGAAGGTGGACGGCTGCTCTTGCTCCTACCACCCGAAATGGAAGGCAGCAATGCTGTTACCTGGACTGACCTGTGGCAACAGTTGAAGCAACGGCTCAATGCTGGAGAGCGCTTTTGGCAACCCAACACGGCTGTACATTTGATTGCTCGCGATCGCCTGCTAGATGTCCGCCAACTGCAAGCGATCGCCGATGCACTTGCCGATACCGAGCTTCAGCTTAAGCGGGTCTATACCAGCCGCCGCCAAACTGCTGTTGCGGCTGTTACGATTGGATATTCGGTTGAGCAACATTCCCCGATCGCCCATCTCAACCCACCCACCGAGGCAGGGCATCCCCTAGACGAGCCGCTTTATCTTCAAACGACGTTGCGATCGGGCATGGAAATTCGACATGCAGGAACGGTAATCGTTTTAGGAGATGTCAACCCCGGCAGTACGGTGATTGCGGACGGCGACATCATGGTGTGGGGTAATGTGCGAGGATTGGTTCATGCCGGAGCATCCGGCAACAGTCGGTGTTTGATCATGGGGCTGCGCCTAGAGCCAACTCAGATCCGAATTGCTGACTATGTGGCGAGAGTACCCGAAATGCCACCCAACCAATACCATCCGGAAGTAGCCTATGTCACTTCGGAAGGAATTCGTATCGCTCGTGCCTCTGATTTCTCCAAAACTCGTCTACCCGCTCACCTGAGCTAACCCTCCCCATTTCTGGGGGATTACACCCAAACCAGGAGTTCCTAACTCCTAATACCCAACACCTAATACCCAACACCCAGTCGTTTCATCACCCACATCTCATGACTCGCATCATTGTTGTCACATCCGGCAAAGGAGGGGTAGGAAAAACTACCTGTACTGCTAACCTGGGCATGGCTTTGGCCCAACATAACCATAAAGTTGTGGTTATTGATGCAGATTTTGGGTTGAGAAACCTCGATTTGCTCCTGGGGTTAGAAAACCGCATTGTCTACACTGCCGTAGAGTTTTTGGCTGGCGATTGTCGGCTAGAGCAGGCGCTCGTTAAAGATAAACGTCAACCCAATCTGGCACTCTTACCCGCTGCCCAAAACCGCACAAAAGAGGCCGTTACACCCGACCAGATGAAGCAGATTGTAGAAGCGTTGGTGAATACCTACGACTACATTCTGATCGACAGTCCGGCAGGAATTGAAATGGGGTTCCAAAATGCGATCGCCGCTGCTAAAGAATCGCTCATCGTAACAACCCCAGAAATTGCGGCAGTCCGAGATGCCGATCGCGTGATTGGGCTACTCGAAGCGAACGATATTAAGAAGCTGAATCTGATTGTCAACCGTCTTAAGCCTGCGATGGTGCAGGAAGACATGATGATGTCAGTGAAGGATGTTCAGGAGATTCTGGCAATTCCCCTGTTAGGCGTCATTCCAGATGACGAACGGGTGATTGTTTCTACAAACCGGGGGGAACCGCTCGTTCTCTCTCAGAACGTCTCGTTGGCCGGAATTGCGTTTAATAACATTGCCCGCCGTTTAGCAGGCGAGAAGGTTCCCTTCTTAGATCTGACGGCTTCTCACGATGACCTGTTCTCTCGCATTCGTCGCCTGTTTCGTTCATCCCGCAACTAGGCGATCGCCCTTCCCTATGCCTGCTCCTTACGTCTCCTAAGCTCCCTTCAACCCCCTCATGTTCAGTGAATTCCTCGATCGTCTCTTTCCACGCACCGGCACGGTTCCTCTCAGCAGCCGTGAAGAAGTCAAACGTCGCCTCCAAATTGTCTTAGCTCACGATCGGGCTGATTTACCGCCGGAGATCGTTGAAAAGATGCGGCAAGAAATTCTGGAAGTTGTGTCTCGCTATGTTGAGATTGACCCAGAGGAGTCAGAGTTTGTCCTGGAAAACAGCCAGCGAGCCACGGCTCTGATTGCAAATCTACCGATTCGACGAGTTAAACCTGAGTAAAGATTGTCACTTTTGAGACTAAGAGCAGTATTTATACGGCTCCTGGCTTGAAAAAATTTGCGCTTTCATCGATCCACAGGGTCAAGCGTTTAATCTGTCCACACAGAGAACACGCAAAATAGTGCCTCACGCAAGTGTGAGGCACTATTTCGTAGTTGTGGAATTTACGTTAGCGAATATCGAAAGAGACGGGGAATACTTAGGATCATGGATTAATTAAACCCGGATTTTAATTTTTGAAAGCACGGCTCAGCTGCGCTTTCAAAAATTAAATTTTAGGTTTTATTAAACTTACGTTCCTTAGGAATCAGCTGTTAGTCAATTCCAAGCTCCACTGGTTAAGCGAGTAGCCAACAATGGCCAATACAGAACATTTAGCTCTCTTACAACAGGGGGTACGAGTCTGGAACCAATGGCGCGAACATCACACAGAAGTTAGCCCCAATCTCAGCCGAGTAGCCCTGAACTGCGCCTCCTTACGTGAAGTCAGCCTGAATCGAGCCGACCTCAGTGAGGTGACGTTGGCTCACGCTGATTTTTGCATGGCTAGTTTTAAGGGGGCTAACCTCAAGCGAGCTAATTTGAAAGAAGCCTTGCTCTACACGGCTGATCTGGAAGAATCTAGCCTGCAAGAAGCAAATCTGATTGGCGCAGATCTGCGCGAGGCTAACTTAAGTGGGGCTAACCTGCATCTTGCGAATCTTGCCACGGCGATTCTCTGTACGGCCAACTTGAGGAATACAAACTTGAGGGAGGCCAATTTAAGCGAAACCAATCTGAGCCATGCCACCTTCAATCATGCAGATTGCAGCATGGCGAACCTGACCGGGGCTAATCTCAGCCGTGCCAATTTTCGAGAAGCCCGACTCTATACGGCCAATCTCAGCCACGCCATTCTGTATTCTGCTGATCTCAGTCAGGCTGATTTGCGAGAGGCGACCTTCAGCCAGGCCAATTTGCGAGAAGCCGACCTGCGGGAAGCCAATCTGAGTCTTGCGATTCTTTGCGTCGCCAACCTGATTGGAGCAACCCTGTATAAAGCAGATTTAAGCCGAGCCAATCTGAGCATGGCCAATCTCTGCATGGCCAATCTCAGCCATGCCAATTTGAAAGGAGCCATTCTGATCGGTGCCAATATGATTGGGACGAACCTCTATCAGGCTAATCTCAGCGAAACTATGCTGAATGAAGCAGATTTGCGAGAAGCGACCTTAAATGGTGCAGACTTGAACGCCAGTAACCTCACGATGGCGAACCTCAGCATGACGAACCTTAGTCGCGCCAACCTGGCCTATTCCAACCTCAGTCATGCCAACCTCAGACAGGCCAACCTGTGGGAAGCCAATCTAGAAGGCGCTTGCTTAACCGGAACAATCATGCCCGATGGCAAAGTTCACGATTAATGTTTTCGATGTTCTAATTAACGTGAGTCTCTAACAAGGGGGTAGTAGTGCAGCGCACTACTACCCCCTTGGGAAAACGAAAAGAAAACACGGTTTCTTAGGAATTCGATAGATAGCAGTACTGATAAAGCTTAGGACGGGTGCAGGGGTGGAACCCCTGGCTGGTGGCAAAGCCCACCCCCCCTTCTTATCTCAACTTTCCCAAAAGCCCGTCCGTCGCAGCAATTCTCAGTATGCAACAAGTGGCAACGCAAGCCCGCCGCAGGCGGGCTTGCGTTGCCACTTATTGCGGATTTTGTGCGCCCGACGGGCGCGCAAAATCCGCAATAAGTTTCAAAATGAGAATTGCTGCGTCCGTCGAATCCACATTAACTCAGGCTAGAGGATGTAGATGTGACGGGATGGCCGAGGAACTCTCGAACCCCATTTAAGTAAGTTTCGGGATCTTCCAGCATAGGGAAGTGAGCCGTATTAGGAATCACCAGGTGGTGCACCTGCGGATTAAGGGCGGCGGCCTGTCG
>DATNPS010000423.1:0-15827 GCA_036703095.1 Crinalium sp.
ATCTATCCCCGGAGCAAACGGGACGGATGAATCGGGGAATTGATTACCGCAGTGACTTTTACGCATTGGGCGTGACGCTGTTTGAACTGCTGACCGGGCAGTTACCCTTCTCATCGAATGACCCGATGGCGTTAATTCACATTCACATGGCCCAACCCGTTCCATCCGTATGTGATGTGAATTCTGACGTTCCATCTGTGGTCGGAGCGATCGTGGGTAAGCTTATGGCCAAGAATGCGGAAGACCGCTATCAGAGCGCTTTAGGGCTGAAGCATGACTTGGAGGTTTGTCTGACGCAATGGGACGCTAATGGAGCGATCGCATGGTTTGAGATCGGACAACGCGATGTGTGCGATCGCTTTTTGATTCCCGAAAAACTCTATGGGCGGGAACGGGAAGTGGGAGTATTGTTGGCAGCATTTGAGCGAGTTGCGGGGAGTGGGGAGGGAGATAGGGGAGACAAGGGAGATAGGGGAGATGGGGGAGATGGGGGAGATGGGGTTGCCGCTTCTCCATCCTCCCCACCTTCCCCATCTCCAGTCCCTACCAGTGAACTGATCCTCGTCGCAGGCTTCTCTGGAATTGGCAAGACGGCGGTGGTAAATGAGGTGCACAAGCCGATTGTCAGGCAGCGGGGGTATTTCATTAAGGGTAAGTTTGATCAATTCAATCGCAATATTCCGTTTTCGGCCTTTGTGCAGGCGTTTCGCGATCTGATGGGGCAATTGCTGAGTGAACGTGATGCGCAGTTGCAGGTGTGGCGATCGCAAATTTTGGCGGCTGTGGGTGAAAACGGACAAGTCATGATTGATGTGATCCCGGAGCTGGAGCGGATTATTGGCAAACAGCCTCCGGCTCTTGAGCTATCGGGTACTGCGGCTCAAAATCGCTTTAATTTACTGCTGCAAAAATTCATTCGGGTCTTTACCACTCCTGAGCATCCGTTAGTGATATTCCTGGATGATCTGCAATGGGTAGATTCTGCGTCCCTGCATCTGATGCAACTGTTGATGGCTGAATCGAAAACAGGTTATCTGCTGCTGATTGGAGCCTATCGTGATAACGAAGTTTCGCCAGTTCATCCGTTGATGTTAACCCTGGACGCTCTGAGGCAAGGGGGAGCCACGATGCAGACGATAACGCTGTCCCCGTTGAGTCAGTCCAGTTTGAATCAACTCGTTTCCGATACGCTCAACTGTGCAGAGGTGTCGGCCCAACCCTTAACCGAACTGGTGATTCAGAAAACTCAGGGCAATCCGTTTTTTGCCACTCAGTTTCTTAAAGCGCTGCATCGGGATGGTTTGATTGAGTTTAACCTGCACGCGGGACATTGGCAGTGTGATATTGTGCGGGTGCGAGAAGCGGCTCTGACCGATGATGTTGTGACCTTTATGGCAATGCAGTTGCAGAAGTTACCCGCTGCGACTCAAACCGTTCTAAAGCTGGCTGCCTGTGTGGGTAATCAGTTTGATTTGAATACACTGGCGATCGTCTCGGAGCAATCAGAGATTGAGGCCGCAACTGCACTGTGGATGGCGTTGCAGCAGGGGGTGATCCTGCCAACAAGTCAAATTTATAAGTTTTTCCAGGAGTCAGGAGTCAAGGGGCAGGAGTCAGGAGTCAGGAGTCAGGAGCCAGGAGTTATAGATTCTGAATTCTGGATTCTGGATTCTGGCTCCTGTTCTTACCGTTTTTTGCACGATCGCGTCCAGCAAGCGGCCTATTCCTTGATCCCTGAAGCACAGAAACAGACAACGCATTATCATATTGGGCAACTGCTGCTGCAACAAATTTCTCCAGAAGCCAGAGAAGATCGCATTTTTGAACTGGTGAATCAACTCAATCACGGCACGTTGCTGATTGCTCAACAGTATGAACGGAATGAATTAGCGCAGTTAAATTTGATCGCAGGTCATAAAGCGAGAACGGCGACCGCTTATCATGCGGCCCGCGAGTATGCCACTGTGGGGCTGTCTCTGTTAGCGGATACGGCTTGGCAGCAGCAGTACGACATGACTCTGGCGTTGCATGAGTTAGCGGCAGAGGTGGCTTGCTTGTCTGGTGATTTTGAAGCGATGGATCAGTGGATTGATCGGGTGATCGATCAGGCGCATTCCTTAATCGAGCAGGTCAACGTATACCGCATTCGGATTCAAGCAACCGTCTTTCAAAATAAACTGACGGAGGCGATCGCGATCGCCCAACCGATTTTGCAACAGCTAGGAGCGACGTTTCCAGAAACGCCAACTCCCGCTGATGTTCAGCACATGATTCGGGAGATCGAAGTACTCACGTCCGGACAGAACATTACCGATCTGGTTCATCTGCCAAAGATGACCGATCCAAGAACGCTCAGTATTCTCCAGATCGCCAAGAGCATTATGCCAGCGGCTTATCTCTCTGGCTCGCTCTTATTTCCATTGATGATTGCGCTGTCGGTGAAACTTTCAATTCAGTATGGCAACACGTCATCATCAGCCTATAGTTATGCGAACTATGGCATTACATTATGTGTGTTTGCGCAGGCGATCGATGCAGCTGCGCAGTATGGTTCATTGGCCCTTCAGGTCGTCTCAACGCTAGATGCTAAGGTGACGAAACCAGAGGTGTTATTGGTGTTGGGACTATTTCTGCTGCCCCGCAAATCACCGATTCAAAACACGCTCTCTCTCTTGCAATCTGGTTACACCATTGCTCTAGAAGTGGGAAATCTGGAGTTTGCAGGCTATAACGGACACAGTTTTTGTCTCAATTCTTTCTGGTGTGGTCAATCTCTTGCACCCTTAGAGCAAAACACACGCGCTTACTGTCACGGATTGGCGCAATTAAACCAATTCACCACGTCTAATTTTTGCCGCATCTACTGGCAACCGCTCTTGAATTTACTGGGACGGACGGAGCAGCCTACCCATCTGGCCGGAGAAGCCCTGCAAGAAGCGGAATTTTTAACTCACCTCCAGTCTGCCAATGATGGGTATGGGCTGTTTATTTTTCATTTGTACAAGTTAATGCTCTGCTACTTGTTTGGTGAAATCGAACAGGCTGAAACCTGTGCGATTGAGGTCAGACGTTACTTGATCGCAGGTTCCGGGTTGGTCACTGAGCCTGCATTTTACCTCTATGATTCGCTAGTGGCGTTGGCGCAGATAGAACGTCCCCCAGATGAGACATCAGACCTCTGGCAGCGGGTGCTCCAAAACCAAACGCAGCTACAGCAACATTGGGCGCACTATGCCCCGATGAATTATCAGAACAAGGTGGATTTGGTGGACGCGGAAATTCATCGAGTGTGGGGCAGAAACTATGAGGCCGGGGATGGGTACGATCGCGCGATCGCTGGAGCCAAAACCAACGGCTACATCCAGGAAGAAGCCCTGGCTAACGAACTGGCGGCTAAATTCTATCTGACCTGGGGTAAAGAAAAAGTAGCGGCTGGCTATATGCAAGAAGCGTATTATGCCTATGCTCGCTGGGGGGCGAACGCTAAAACGGATGACCTGGAACAGCGTTACCGACACTTGCTATTACCAATCTTGGCCTCAGCAGCGATTTCAGCTCTCTCCAACGATGCAAAACTCTCATCTCAAACCACAAACTTCTCTGTAGATCGACTGGATCTAAACACGATTCTGCAATCCTCCCAGATTTTATCGAGCGAAATTCAGTTAGAACATCTGTTAGAAACGTTAATTCAACTGGTGATTACGAATGCTGGGGCTGACAAAGCGGCACTCTTTCTGAATCAGGATGGCACTCTGGAACTGGCTATTAAGTATGTTGACAATGCGATGCAAGCGCTGGAACGCAAGCCTGTAGATGAATGCCAGCACCTTTCGATCGCACTGATCCACTATGTTGAGCGCACGTTGGAAACGGTGATTACGGATTACAAAAACCATCCGAGTACGGTGAACGATCCCTATTGTCTTCAATACCAACCCCAAAGCCTGTTGTGTACGCCGATACTCAATCAGGGACAGCTAGTAGCCATTTTGTATCTAGAAAATGCTATCACCGCGAATGTCTTTACGGATGAGCGGGTGGAACTACTAAAAGTGCTTTGTACCCAGGCGGCGATCTCCCTGGAAAATGCCCGTCTGTATCAGCAGGCTCAAACCTATGCCCAACAGTTAGAACACTCTCTCAGTCAGCTACAGGCCAGCGAAACCCGCTTTCGCAATCTGGCAGCCAATATTCCAGGCATGATTTACCAATTCCGGGTTGGAGCGGATGGAGCGGTGTCTGTTCCCTATGCCAGTTCCGGTTGCTATGACCTGTATGAGGTACCTGCCGAAGACATGATGAGCGGTAAGTATAACTTTCGGGATTTTGAACATGTCGATGACCGTCCCAGGATTGATCAGCTGTTGGCAGATACAGGCCGAACGCTGCAACGGTTTAGTTTGGAATTTCGGATTGTTACTCTATCGGGAAAGGTGAAATGGATTCAAGCGGTGTCTCAGCCGATGAAACAACCTGACGGCTCTGTCACATGTGATGGGGTGGTGATGGATATTAGCGATCGCAAGCAGGCCGAAGCGCAACTTCACCATCAAGCCCAACAGCTAGAGCAGGCGAATCTCCAGTTAGCCAAATATTCCCAAACGCTGGAACAACGCGTGGCAGACCGCACAGTAGAACTGTCTCAAGCTCTGACTGACCTGCAAGCAACCCAGCAAGATCTGATTCAATCGGAAAAGATGGCGGCTTTGGGACAACTCACCGCTAGCGTCGCTCACGAAATTAATACCCCCCTCGGTGTGATTCGAGCCGCGACCAGCAATATTATGGCGTCCTTCCAGTCGTCTCTCCAACAGTGGCCTGTGCTGTTGCAGCGCCTGTCTTCCCAACAGCAAACCGACTTTTTGACATTAGTGGATGCCGCCCTCCAACGTCCATCATCGCTGTCTACAAAAGAAGAACGATACCTGCGGCGACAAATGCAAGCTGAACTGACGACTCAAGGGATCGTGGAAGCAGAGCAGATCGCCACTCAATTGGTGCTGCTGCGGCTTGGCCCTGATTTGCGTCCCTATCAATCGATCCTCCGCGATGCTCATGCTGCTGAGATGTTACAGGTGGCCTATAACCTGGTCGTGCAACATCAGAGCGCTGAGAACATTCAACAGGAAGTCGATCGAGCCGCTAAAATTGTCTTTGCGCTGAAGACTTACAGCCATCATCGTGATGTCAGCGAGAAGAGCCTGGTGCGCGTGACAGATGGCATTGAAGTGGCGCTAACGCTGTATCAGAATCGATTGAAGCAGGGAATTCAGGTCAACCGCCGCTATCATCCAGAGGTTCCCCCCGTGTTATGCGACCCAGATGAATTGATCCAGGTATGGGTAAATTTAATTGATAATGCGCTGTATGCGATGGGGCAACAGGGACGGTTAGAGATTACGGTGATGCCCCAAGAGGGACAGGTGGTCGTAAGTGTCACCGACTCTGGAAACGGTATTCCGCCAGAGGTGCAGTCTCGCATTTTTGAACCGTTTTTCACGACGAAACCGGGAGGGGAAGGGAGTGGACTGGGATTAGACATCGTTCAACAGATCGTGCAAAAGCATGGCGGATGCATTCACGTTCATAGCCAGCCAGGGAGCACAACTTTCACCGTAAAATTGCCTTTCCCAGCCAATCCTGGGCATTCTAAACCCAGATAGGAGAATTTGAGCCATAGGAGCCAAAGCGATGAGTAGGCCAACCATTCTTTGCGTGGACGATGAGCGTAATGTTCTCCTGACTCTCAGAAGCCAACTACTGCGGTATTTTCCGGATTACACCATTGAAATTGCTGAAAGTGCCGATGAAGCGCTGGCATTAGTCGATGAACTGGTGGCGACGGGGGCAGAAGTTCCGCTGGTGATTGCGGATCAGATCATGCCAGGCATGAAAGGGGATGAATTGCTAATTGCGCTTCATGCCCGTTCCCCTCAGCTTGTAAAGGTGATGCTAACGGGACAGGCCAGAGCCGAGGATGTCGGCAATGTGGTGAATCGGGGTAGCCTTTATCGCTTTATTTCTAAACCCTGGAATGAAACGGACTTAAATCTGACGGTTACAGAAGCGCTGCGGCGCTATCAACAGGAAAAGCAATTGACTCAGCAGCAGCAAGCATTAGAGCAGGCCAATCGCCAGCTAGAGGAGTTGAATGCCGATCTGGAACGTCAGATTCAGGAACGCACCCATCAGCTTCGACACAATGAACAGCAGTTGCGCTATTTTGTGGAACATACGCCGCTGGCCGTTGCCATGTTTGATCGACAGATGCGCTATCTGATCGCGAGCCATCGCTGGATTGCCGATTATCATCTGGATGGTGAAGCGGTTATGGGGCGATCGCACTATGATGTGTTTCCAGGCATCACCGACGTCTGGCGTGAGATCCATCAGCGAGGCTTAAATGGGTCAATTGAACGGTGTGAGCGTGACTCCTACCTCCGGCCTGATGGTCAGCAGGAGTGGGTGCGCTGGGAGGTGCGGCCCTGGTATGACGAAAGCGATACCATTGGTGGCATCATTATTTTCGGAGAAGTGATCACCGATCGCGTCCGCACGGAATTGGCGCTGCGCGCGAGTGAGCGCAGTTATGCCACGCTAACCGAAGTGGCTCCTGTGGGTATTTTCCGGTTCGATGCTAATGGTGAGTGCGTCTATGTCAATAGTCGCTGGTGTGAAATGACAGGTCGTTCGGCTGACGCTGCATTTGGCATCTCCTGGGTGCAAGCGCTTCATCCTGAAGATCGCGATCGCATTACTGCACAATGGATGCGCTACTTTGAACAGGGCGGGGTTTATCAAGAGGAAGGGCGCTTTCTGCGTGCCGATGGCAGTATCATCTGGTTTTATTGCCAAGTATTGCCGGAAACGGATGCCAATGGTGTGGTCACAGGATATGTCGGAACGCTGACCGATATTAGCGATCGCAAGCAGGCCGAAGCGGCGGCTCAAGTCCGCGAACAGCAACTCATCTCGCTACTCAACAACATTCCTCATATTGCCTGGCTGAAAGATCAGGACGGTCGCTTCCTGGCGGTTAATGAGCCTTTTGCGCAAGCCTGTGGTTTTTCTACGACACAGTTAGTGGGCCTCACGGATTTAGATACCTGGCCGCTGGATCTGGCTGAAGCGTATCAGCGGGATGATGCTGAGGTGATGGCGGCTGGACGGCAAAAGCGAGTTGAGGAACGCCTCCTTACGACTGAAGGGATCGAACGGTGGATTGAAACGATTAAAACGCCAATTTTTAACTGTGATGGTGCTGTGATTGGAACAACTGGCATCGCAGTAGATGTTACGGAACGCAAACACTCAGAGCAGATGTTGAAACAGCTCAACCAGGAGTTAGAGCGGCGGGTGCAACAGCGCACGCAAGAATTGCAGCAGCAGACCCAACTGCTACAGACCATCCTCAACAGCATGGGTGATGGTGTGATGGTGACGAATACCCGTGGGGAAGTGATCTTGATGAATCCTGCCGCAGAGCACCTTCCAGAACTGGGAGTGGTGGCTGTTGATGTAAAGTCAGCCTCGTCGGTTTGGGGGATTTATTTGCTGGATGGTAGTCCTTGCTCGATCGATCAGTTGCCTCTGATCCGGGCGATGCATGGAGAATCGGTGGATCAGGCAGAGATAATTTTGCGGAATGCTTTCTATCCAGACGGCATTTATATCGAAGCAACGGCTCGCCCTCTGTATGACAGCAACCAGACGTTAATGGGTGGCGTAGCGGTTTTACGCAATGTGAGCGATCGCAAACGGGCTGAGGAATCGATTCGATTTCGCCAAGAACAATTACAGCTTGCCCTGGAGGGGTCTGGCGATGGTCTTTGGGATTGGAATATCGTAACTGGAGAGGTATATCTCAGCCCCCGCTGGCTTGGCATGTTGGGGTATGAGGCGGGTGAGTTGCCAGGACATGTGGATACCTGGGATCAGTTGCTCCATCCTGATGATAAATCTGTTGTGATGCAACTGTTGAATGCCCATTTGCAAGATAGCTCAGTGCCCTATCAGGTAGAATACCGAGCACTTTCGAAGACAGGAGACTGGCGCTGGATTGCCAACTATGGCAAAGTGGTCGCTCGCAACGCAGCAGGCAACCCTTTACGCATGGTAGGGCTACAGCGAGACATCACCGATCGCAAACAGACTGAAATCGCTCTACAAGAATCCCAGCGCTTTCTCCAAACGGTGATCGATACCTTCCCCCTCGTTGTTTTTTGGAAGGACTGCAATTCTGTCTATTTAGGCTGCAATCAAAAATCTGCTCAGGCGTGCGGCTTGGCTTGCCCTGCTGATATTGTTGGCAAAACTGACTACGATTTACCCTGGGCCGACACAGAAGCCGATGCCTACCGCGCTGACGATCGCGAAGTTTTGGATTCTGGCATAGCAAAACTCGGCATTATTGAAACCCAGGTGCGGGCAGATGGTTCCGTCATCTGGATTGAAACCAATAAGCTACCGTTGTATAACCTGAATGGCGAAATAATTGGTTTGCTGGGAACGTATCAGGACATTACCGATCGCAAACGCACCGAGGAAGTGTTACGCGATAATGAGGAACGTCTACGCCTTGCTTTAACGGCTGCCAATCAAGGGCTTTATGACCTTAATCTGATGACTGGTGAAGCCATTGTCAGCCCTGAATATGCCACCATGCTGGGCTACGATCCAGCGGAATTTCACGAAACCAATGCTAAATGGATCGAGCGGCTGCATCCAGATGATCGAGAATCTACTGCTGGTGTTTATCGTGCCTATGTAGCTGGAGAGATTCCTGTCTACAAAGTAGAATTTCGCCAGCGCATGAAGAATGGTGACTGGAAGTGGATTTTGTCGTTAGGCAAAATTGTGGCCTGGGATGAGGATGGGCGACCGCTGCGGCTGTTGGGGACTCATACTGATATGAGCGATCGCAAACAAGCGGAAGAGGCACTGCGCGCAAGTGAAGCGCGACTGGCCGAGCGAAACGCGATTTTGCAGTCGGTGATTGAAAGTACCCCCGATGTCGTTTTTGTGAAAGATTGGGAAGGCAGAATCGTGCTGGCTAATTCTACCTTTGTTAGCTTCTTTAAACAACCTCTAGATGAGCTGTTGGGCAAAGATGATGCAGAGTTATGGCCTCCTGATATGGCTCATCAACTGCGAGATCTCGATCTCAGAATTATGACCAGCGGTGTGTCTGAAACGCTGGAGGAAAGAGTGCCTCATTTGGATGGCGTGCGTACTTATTTGACGACGAAAAGCCCCTGGTATGATGTGCAGGGAAATATCATTGGCACGATTGGCTTATCGCGGGATATTAGCGATCGCAAGCAAGCGGAAGAGGCTCTGCGAGAAAGTGAAATGCGATTTCGTCAGATTGCCGAAACCATTGATGAAATATTCTGGTTGATGGAACCGGGTACGGGTGAGATGCTTTACCTGAATCCGGCCTACGAAAGCATTTGTGGATATCCTTGCAGCAAGCTGTATGAAGAGGGGATGGCATGGGTAGACGATGTCCATCCGGACGATCAGGAATCGGTTCGGGCACTGTTGCCTCAACTGGGTGTCCGAGAACTGGATTTTGAATATCGAATTGTGCGTCCGGATGGTGAGATTCGCTGGATTCGCGATCGCTCATCTCCCATCTTTAATGAGGCTGGGGAAGTATATCGAATTGCTGGAATTTCAGAAGATATTACTGACCGCAAATACGCCGAAGCGTTTCTTCTGCAAGTCAATGCTGAGTTAGAAAAGCGAGTTGTAGAACGCACTCTGGAGTTACAGGATGCAAAAGAAACGGCTGAAGCGGCTAACCGCGCCAAGAGCGTGTTTCTGGCCAATATGAGCCATGAACTGCGGACACCGCTAAATGCCATTCTGGGATTTAGTCAGTTGCTCAGCCGTAGCGCTGTCCTGACTGTTGAACAGCAGAAACAAATTAACATCATTAACCGAAGTGGAGAACATTTACTGAATCTGATTAATGACATTCTAGAAATGTCAAAAATTGAAGCAGGTCGAGCTATTCTGACTGTAAAAAAAATTGATCTTCAACATTTGCTAAAAAGCCTGGACGATCTATTTCGCTTGAAAGCAGAATCGAAGGGACTCCGCTTGATTGTTCAGGCTGATCCCACGGTTCCTCAATGCATTCAAACCGATGAAAGCAAACTCCGTCAGGTGTTGATCAATTTGCTCAGCAATGCCATTAAGTTTACGCGGACGGGAAGCGTGACGCTTGTGGTTGTTACTGCCCCATCCTCCCCACCTTCTTCATCCTCCCCACCTTCCCCATCCTCCCCACCCTCTCTCCTCTCCCTCTGTTTCACCGTTACAGACACCGGGCCAGGTATCGATCCGATGGAGCAGGAGGCGTTATTTGAGCCGTTTGTGCAGACGCAGGCAGGTCAAAAATCACAGGAGGGGACGGGGCTGGGGTTGCCGATCAGTCGTCAGTTTGTGCAGCTGATGGGGGGAGATTTGACGGTGTGTAGCCAGCCAGGACGGGGAGCGACGTTTTCATTCACGATTCCGGTGGAGTTGGCTCAGGTAGTCGATATAGTGCCGCCATCGCCGCTCTGGAAAGTGATGGGGCTGGCGGTTGATGAACCCAGTTATCGGTTGCTGGTGGTCGAAGATAGTCTCGAAAATCGGAGCTTTCTGGTTCAACTGCTACAGGAGGTTGGGTTTGAGGTGCGGGAGGCCGAAAATGGGGAGGAGGCGATCGCGCTATGGCAACAGTGGGCACCTCACCTGATCTGGATGGATATGCGAATGCCTGTGATGAATGGCTACGAGGCAACCCGACACATCCGAAGGCTGGAAGCAGAACGGGCGCAGGGAGATGACAGGACAGAAGTCAGGAGTCGGGAGTCAGATACGGCAACTGATGATGCTACGACTAAAATTTTGGCGCTAACGGCCAGTGCCTTCGAGGATGAACGCACCGCCATTCTGGCTTCCGGTTGCGATGATTTTGTGCTGAAGCCTGCAACGGAAACCATCCTGTTTGAAAAAATGGCTCAGCATATTGGGGTTCGCTATCTTTATCAGGAACCAGCGGAACCGTTTGAATCGGCTGTGGAGCGGGATATGCCGGACAGTCAGGTGGCGATCGCCACCCTCCAGCAGATGCCACCCGATTGGCTGGCCCAGTTACATCGCGCGGCTCGTATGGCAGATGAGGAATTGATCTTGAAACTGCTAGAGCAGATGCCGACGATTGAAGCTCGGCTAGAACAGATGCTCAAAGAGCTGGTCAATGAGCTGCGGTTAGATAAGCTGATTGAGATAACAACGTCTGCGCTGACGGTGCTGGATGACTGATGGTTGATCAGAGATGGTTGATCAGAGATGGTTGATCAGAGATCGATGCATTAAATATCTCAACCCCCTTACCCAATTAAATTTTGAAATGCTTGTGGTGCTTTGGTTCTGGATGTTGAGTACTCAAGTAATAAGCGATCGCCAGCAACAAACCTGGCACTCTACACTGTATGACAGATCTGGTTGAAACCTGTCGTGGGTTGTTGCAGCTTGCGATACTCAGGTGAATGGCCCATCTCCATCCAACAGCAATGCTATGAGTCAGCCACTAAACATCGATCGCGCCAATTCCGCTCTGCAAGAATGGTTGCTCGCGCAGGAATTCAACCCGGTGAATTTAGAGCACCGGGGCAGCAATGGTGATACTGCACTCATGCTGGCTACGCGAATGGGGGAATTAGACGTGGTGCGATCGCTGATCCAGGCAGGGGCGACTTTGAATGCCAGAAATAATGATGGCAATAACGCGCTGTGGTTTGCGTGTTTTCGCGATCGCTATGATTTGATCACCGAATTGGTGAACGCCGGAATTGACATCAATAACCAGAATGACAATGGGGCGACTGCACTGATGTATGCTGCTTCGGCGGGCAAAACGGAGATGCTGAAAGCCCTGTTAGCAGCGGGTGCTGATACTCAACTAACGAATTTGGATGATTTTCGGGCGGTCGATTTTGCAGCCAACTACGACATTCTCAGGATACTGAAACATGGTGTCGTTTAGCATTGTCAAGAATGACTATCACGAAGCAACTAAGCATTCTTTGATATCGGTGCAGCTTGATCCTAACTATGTAGATGCCAGAACTCAGCCTGCGTCATTCAAAACGTATCCACACTTTTTTCGTCGCTTTCCGTTAGATCCAAACCATCCGATTCATCAATTTCTATCGCTTACCAGTGCCATTACGTATCACAAGCAATATCGCGATGGTACACATCTATTGCGCGTTCAACCCTCTGCTGGCGCGCTTTTCCCGACTGAACTGTATGTGCAGCTTCGGGGCATCAGCGGAATGCTCGATGGCATTTATCATCTAGAGCCAGAGCAGAATACCCTGACGCTGATTTATGAATTAATTGACGATGGCTTAGAGGGATATTTCAACGATACTCGTCTGATTAAAGGCTGTATTTTGCTCGTCAGTTGTGTTTATTTTCGGTCGAGTTGGAAATACAAAAATCGCAGTTTGCGCTATTGCTTTCTAGATAGCGGTCATCATTTAGGTGCGATCGAAGCGGCAGCGTATGGTTCCAGTTATCCCTATCAACTGCTGGTTGATTTCGATCAAATCGCTCTTAATCAAGATTTGGGATTTGAAACTAAAGAATTTACAATGGCGGCTGTGACCGTTGGTGAACCCAAATCAAAGACCGTGCGGCGATTGCGATCGCCCCTCACATTTGTTTCGGGAACCGACTACTTTGAACCCAATCCGTTTGTTGAGGCAGGATACAAACACTCTCTCGGTGTCGCATCTCAACCGCAACCTCTACGGCAACCCACATTTCCGATTGAACCAGCCCAGTGGCGACAGGCTATCCAGCAGCGGCGATCGGCGCGACGGTTTTATCCCCATCCCATTCGCCAGGAAGCCTTCCTGACGGTTTGTGCGGCCTTACAGCAACCGATTCCGAGTGAGTATCTTGACTCTCTAGAAATCTATGCCGTGGTGCAGCGAGTGGCGGGTCTACAGCCGGGACTCTATCGTAGTCCCCTGGATGTAAACAGTGCTTGCCTGAAACCTGGAGAGTTTCACACGCAGACGGGCTATCTTTGCATTAATCAGGCGATCGCCCGTGACAGTGCCGTTGTGTTTTTCATCGTTTCTGAATGCCAGAACTATCGAGTCGCGCTGCAACAAGCCGGGATAGTGGGACACCGCATTTATCTCGCGGCGACAGCTCTTGGTCTGGGATGCAGCGGCATCGGTGCGTTTTACGATGATGAGACGCAAGCGTTTCTAGAAACCAAGTGTAATGTGCTGTATGCGATCGCCATTGGCCAAACCCACGATTCGTAACACTGCCGTCTCGGCAATCTGATGATAATGTTCTAAGACCCCAATTAGGGTGGAGAGAGCAACATCGCTGCTCCCTCCACCCTAATTGGATTTGACACGTTGGCGGACTACCAGGGATTGCCGACCATCGTGAACGCTGACCAATAGTAAGGATGGCTAAAATCGGTGTCGTCCAGTTCCGCAAAGTCGGGCGGTAACGTAACGGTTTCCCCGTTGGGCAAGCCCTGCAACTGCCCGTTGACCAGGTGAATTTGTCCAGTCGCCATCAAAAGCTGAGCTTGCCGCAACGCTTCGGCCTTAATAGGGGCATGTCTAAGTTGGTCATAGAATTCGGTCATGAGGGTTAACGTTCCGGCGTCGCTAACGTACCAGAGGCTAGCCATGACGGATTTGACGCCTGCCTGAGTCGCTAATCCGGCAAATCCGAGTTCGGCATCGGCATTGCCCAACGCTGTACGGCACGCACTCAGCACCATCAGGTTCACCGGAGGATCGTTGAGTCCTAACTGCCGCAGTTGATTTAGACGCAGTTGAGTATTCCAAAACTGGATGTAGGATTGATCCGGCGTTCCCGGTTCAAACTCGGCGTGGGTGGCTAGATGGACAATGCCAAAGGGATGCTCCTGCCGTTGAGTTCGCAAATTGTCAGGCGTAAAGTTCTGGTTTAAGAAGGTTTCGCCTCGCCACAGTTGATGGGCGATCGCTGACAATTCCACGGGAACCGCAGGCAGCGCAATCTGATTGCTAAATTGAGAAGCCCCCATCGCCAGCACTTCGGAATCGCGAATATCGACATAGCGAGTATCCGCCAAACTGAGGCTGGGCATTAACCCGACGCTATAGCGCTGAACGAGAAACTGGCTACCGTCATGCAGCGCTGCAAAGGGCACAGACCGCAGCCCAACATCGGGAAGAAACACCAGGTTTTGCACCTGTCGAGTCTGTAGATCGGCGGCTAGAGGGGCGACCAGCCAGTTATATAACTGTTGGGCAGGCGCTAAATAACTGCGAGTCCGCGTTTTGCGAACGTCGGTAACTTCGTTGCGAAATCGATTGGCAACGGCCATCACCTGCGCACGAGTCACACCCCGTAAGCGTCGGGCGACAGGTGGCCCTTCAGCCGTGACGAGCAATAGCTCCAACTCATCCGTATCACGAGCCGTTAACAGCGGTTGAGCCGCTATATTGCTGCTGCCCTGCAAATGTTCTTCAAACTGTTGCGTAAAGCTGGCTTCCCGTTGATCAAACCAGGCGGCAGCGGGTGTGGGCGCGGGAACAAACTGTGCGTAGATTAAGGCGGGTCTGATGCCTGTTGCTTCTTCAACCTGCTGGAGGATTTCACGAGCATCGGCCAGTGTTTTTAGGGGCGTGGATTGTACAACAGGGATCGGTGGCAAATCGGGTAGGGAGGGTGGAATCTCCGTTTGGGGCGGTGCCACGGGCGGATCTTGCGTGATGATGCGAATGTCGCCCTGCGTGTAGCTGCCGGGGAATGAGCGGAATGGGAAAATGGTACCGTTGGCATCCGTTCCGGTGGTGATAGCGCCTGCGGTACCGTTCACCGTCGCGTCTCCCACATTAAATGGAATGCGCAATGCGCCGCCACTGTGCTGGATGGTAATCGAACCGCCACCATTGCCGCCTGCGGTCGAAATGCTGGCATCGATGCCATTCCGATCCGTAAAGCGATCGCTCGCCAGGAATAGCTGCCCAGTCGTGATGTCTACCGTGCCTCCCAACCCGTTTTCGCCACCCTGCGCATTGATAAACCCAACGGTAATATTGCCCGATGGATCGAGGAGCACATCGCCACCATTCCCAATACTTGCGCTGGAATTGATTTGATCTGTCTGAATGCGATCGCTCGCCACCACACGCACATCACCACCGATCGCCCCAGCCGATCGCAAATTTCCGGTACGCACTGCCCCGTCTCGACTGGTAACGGCGATCGTTCCTCCTGTACCTTCGCTGGCCTGCGTGGTGATGTTGTCTGTTGTGACGTCATTACGAGCCGTGAGGGCGATCGCGCCGCCATTGCCGCTGTTGGAGGACGCGTTGAGCGAACCTGTGCGAATTGTGCCCTGTACGCTGGTAACGGCGATATTGCCGCTGTCGCCACTGCTGGCCGTGGTTAAGTTGCGTGTCGTGATGTCTCCGCTACTGCTGTTGATGCGGATTCCGGCAGGAGCCGTGATATTAGCCGTTGTAATGTCTTGGTTGGCTAACAGGGTAATCGAGGCGTTGTCGATGCCCGTAATCGTATTCCCATTGGTGGTAATGCTGCCATTTCCGGTGGGCGATCGCAGTGTGACCGGATCGGCAAAGGTCAATGGGTTTAGAATGGCGATCGCGCCACTGCTATTCGAACGACCAATCGTGATGCGTCTGAATCCGTTTTGTAATGCACTGAGATCGGTTTGAGTTAAATCGAGGGTATTGCTACCTGTGTCTCCGGTGCCACCCAGTGCCATTTGCAGT
>DATNPS010000429.1:0-43490 GCA_036703095.1 Crinalium sp.
CGTTGGCGACGGGACTTGTCTAGAAATGACCAGTTATCGGGTGCAGGAGATGGAGGGGCAATTTGATCTGCCATTTCTGTAGCCTAGCTGATCTGCGATCTGGTACACGGTCTTCTTGCTACCTTTTTGCCGCCCCGTCCACTTCTGAGCATAGCTCTCACCCCCATGCTGAAATGGAGCCTACCTAAAACGGCTACTGCTCCCTTTTGCCCTGCTGAGGTAGGAGGTACCGGTGCTGGTGCTGCAAGGCAAAGGATTTCGCTGGCTGGAAGCGATGGTGCTGGGCTTGATTGGCACAATCGGCCTTTGTTTTTTAATCGAAATTGTCTTTGCGCAACCCAACTGGTTTGATGTGGTTCAAGGGTTTATCCCGCGAGCCGATATTGTTCGTCAACCAGACATGCTGTATCTTGCGGTCAGCATTATCGGCGCGACAGTCATGCCACACAATTTGTATTTGCATTCGTCGATTGTGCAAACGCGATCGTGGCAAAAGGCTGTTTCTAGTCCCGCAGAGGCAATCCGTTACGCTACAGTCGATTCGACCGTCGCGCTATTTGGTGCACTCTTTGTGAATGCAGCTATTTTGATTGTGGCAGCAGCAACATTCCATTATTCTGCTCATCAGCAAGTTGCCGAAATTAGAAGATGCCTATCGTCTTCTTGCGCCTTTGCTGGGTACGGGAGTAGCCAGTGTGTTATTTGGCGTGGCATTACTGGCATCTGGACAAAGCTCGACCTTTACGGGAACGCTGGCCGGACAGATTGTGATGGAAGGCTTTCTCGATTGGTGGATTCCCTGCTGGCTGCGGCGATTGATTACACGGGGGCTGGCGATCGCCCCTGCTTTAATCGGTATCGTTCTCTTTGGTGAACAAAGCGTCGGTAAACTGCTGGTGCTCAGTCAGGTGATCCTCAGTCTTCAGCTTCCTTTTGCAGTCATTCCGCTGATTTTATTTACCGGAAATAAGGTCATTATGGGCCGTTATGCCAATCCTCAGTGGGTGATGGGATTGGCCTGGTTAGTGGCTTTGGTGATTACGGGATTAAATGTTTGGCTGTTGGGGCAAACGATCTCTGCATTCTTTAGCATCACTAATTGAATTCAGCTTTGAAAGTCGTACATCTTCGAGCAGTGAAGCTGCTTTTGCAGGTTCATCTCGTTTCCAGGCTTTGCCTGGAAATGCTAACTGGGAGGCTCTGCCTCCTCGGCCATGCTAAGACTTCGGAGTTGAGTTTTTGTCAGAATCACCGGGTGGAAGTTCCTTTGGCGAAGCGTCGCCCCGTAAAAGCGGTAAAGAACTCCAAAAATTTGAGAAGGTGCCACTGAAGGTTGTATTGTCAATGATTCCGGTGAGACGTAACACAACGGCTACAGTTCCTCCAAATGCAATCAAGATGGCAACAATCACAATGACGAGATTGAGTCCGGGAACTGAATGAGCAAGAACTGCGAAAATAGCGGCGATCGCCCCCAATGTCCCTAACATTACAACACTGCTGCTGAGTAAAGTAGGACGGGATGATTGCGTCTTGGAGAGATGCATAGCCTCGCGTTCTGCTTCGAGTTTCGCCAGATATTGTTCGCGATGTTCCAGGCGATCGCGGCGGTGTCCTCGGCTGGCGGCATCTTCGATGCCATTCAGCAGATCACGGACGTTGTACTTTTTGCGAGCACCTTCTGGAAAAACTTCAAGCTCTCCCACCGCTTCCAAGTCAAGCAAATGTTGATAAGCGACGGTCAAGTTGCCATTATCGGGTAATCCCAGGCGTTCTTCAACTTCAATACTGGGAATGGTGTCATGAATCGCATCAAAGTTAGAGCGAATGATTTCCAGCAGGGTACGTGGTTGAGAACCCATTAGCCAGATGGTAATTTTGCGATCTTCTTCGTCGGCACGAACTAATGCGCGAGTGTTGCCTTGCTTCAAGACAACTCCGGTTCGCCAATAGGTGTTTCGAGAAATCAGTCTATTGGTGCGGACTATGAACCGGGAAATGATGCTACTGGGTAAAACGATGTATCGATATTCAAACCGCATCGCATTGTCCCAGTCCCCGGTTTCAGATTCCTCTTTAGGGAGCAAATCAGGAATGAGAAAACGACTGTCGATTGCTCCTTCCAGGTCAAAACACAGTTCAAATTTCCGCATCAGATTGATCAAGAAGCCATATTTCTCTTCTGGATAGCGCTGTGGATTGTTTAGAATTTGAGGCAATCGAGCCTGATCTAAAATGCCTTTATGTTTTGTTAACAGAGCATTGTTGTTGAGAATTTTGTAGACACCCGTTGTCACCCATTCTGGATTCAACACGTTTGTTTCGCGAACACGCGGATCATCCTGGAAATTCAACACAATGCCTAAATCATGCAGAAATTGCACCAGCGTTTTTTGATCGCTGAGTTTGTCAATACCAGCCTTACCACAGAGCTTTTGATATCGTTCGTAGGAGATGAAGTCATAGGTTTTCTGCATCTCCTCTAATTGCGTTTTGAGTGTGAACCAGGGTAAGGGAAGTCGATCGCTCACATGAGCCAACCTGGTAATTTGTTGAATCAGTTCCCGACGCAAGTCCTCAATACCACGTCCATCTTTACAGGAGGTGGAAATAATTGCCTGAATGGTTTTGTATTTCTTGTGAAGTGCTCGCTGGTTGAGATCCAGCGCATGTTCATCCAGATGATTGCCGACCAGAATAATGGGAGAATTGACACCAAAGGATTGAATCACCTTCAGCCAATATTCCAGACGATTTTGCTGTTCGCTCTGGCGATTGTCTAACACCAGTAGATAAATGCTGCGCTTGGTAAGAAAGAATTGGTGAGTGGCGTGCATAATTTCCTGCCCACCAAAATCCCACAGATTTAACCGAACCTCCTGTCCTTGAACGGGCAATGACCAGGTCTGGATGTTGATGCCTTCGGTTTTACGTTCGTTATGGTTAAATCGGTTGTTGATCAGGCGCTCTAGCAGTGAGGTTTTACCCACATCGCCTTCCCCAACCAGCAACACTTTTACTTCATTCAACGGACGAGAGGTTTGGCTTTTCTCAATCTGAACATAATAATCCAGTACCGCTTTAGGCTCGCCATCATGGTACCAATCATCACCCCAACCTTTACGGATCACTTCTGGCGGGATTGGGAGCGGGTTGTTATCAAGCACTAAGCGTTTGAGATTGGTCAATTGAGCGATCGCATTGGGCAAACTGTTTAACTGATTGTTACGGAGATTAAGCACTTCCAGGTGGGTGAGTTGGGCGATCGCGTTGGGTAAGCCACTCAACTGATTATTGTTGAGATGAAGTTCTTTGAGAGTAGTCAGTTGAGCAATCGCATCGGGCAAGTTGGTCCACTGGTTGTTGCTGAGATAAAGTTCTTTGAGGTTGGTCAGTCGGACGATTGCGTTGGGTAAGTTACTCAACTGAGTGTTGCTGAGATAAAGCACTTCCAGATTGGTTAATTGGGCAATCGCATCGGGCAAACTGCTCAACTGGGTGTTGCTGAGATTAAGTACTTTCAAGTTGGCTAATTGGGTAATCGCATCGGGCAAACTACTCAACTGAGTGTTGCTAAGATTGAGCACTTTCAGGTTGACCAATTGGACGATCCCCCTAGGTAAGCTAGTCCACTGATTGTTACTGAGATAAAGCTCTTTGAGGTTGATCAATCGGGTGATCGTATTGGGCAAGCTACTCAACTGAGTGTCGCTGAGATAAAGCACTTCCAGGTTAGTTAGTTGGGCGATCGCATTGGGCAAATTGCTTAACTGATTACTGTGGAGATAAAGCACTTTCAGATTGGTCAATTGGGCGATCGCATCGGGCAAACTGTTCAACTGATTGTTGCTAAGATCAAGCACTTCCAGATTGGTCAATTGAACGATCGCATCAAGCAAGCTATTCAACTGATTGCTGCGGAGAAGAAGCACTTCTAGATTGGTTAGTTGGGCGATCGCATCGGGCAAACTGTTCAACTGATTGCTGCTGAGATCAAGCACGTTGAGATTAGTCAATCGGGCGATCGCATCGGGCAAACTGTTCAACTGATTGCTGCTGAGATCAAGCACTTCCAGGTTAGTCAATTGAGCGATTGCATCAGGTAGAGTAGTTAAGCCTAAACCTGACAAATTTAACTTGGTCGTGCCCGTCCTTACTGCGGCTTCGATTTGTCGTTGTGCTGTTTCCTCCGGGCTAGGCATCGTTTCTTCTCAGTCCCACAATTACAACGGATTATCAATGCTGCTGGTGAAAGCTGTATTGTGCTACAGCAAGATTGACTCGGTATCCAGACTCTGGCTGGGTGCCAAAGCTGGAGGCTCTGTTTCACTGATATGAGGCAAAGCCTCGCGAAGGCATTTCCAGTCAAAGACTGGAAACGCGGAAATCCTCACTGACTAACGCTCTCACAATACATCTCAGTTATATCGTCAAGACAGTTTATTCTCCACCTGACGCCATTTGTTTGTAAAGATTATGGAACGATCGCCTAGCGACTGAAGTCACGGCTACCAAAACGAAGTCCGCCTTCGCGGACTGGATGATTGAATCTGCTTTCGCAGGTTTGGTTTGGTTAGCGGCGGTTTTAACCGCCACTTCATCAGCCGTTGGATACATTCGCATGACTAGCGACCCGTGCTTCTCCGAGTTCCTCAAATCAGACGTGCGATCGCTCACACCAAGCGTAGCGTCAGTTTATCAGGCTACGAATCTTCATGCTTCAGCAATGATGATTTGAACATTGGAATTGAACTATCACCATTCAGCCGTGGATCATAGAACATCATCAATGAAGCTCAGAACATCACGCATGACGCTCAATCATTCACCGTTGAAGCTCAGACCACCGTGGGTGAAGCTCGGAACATCGCGTGTGAAACTCCAGACATCAACCGTGACCTTCATAAGTTCAGCGATGATGTTCAGAACGTCGCGCGTGAACCTTTGAGTATCAACCATGAACCTCTATAGGTTCAGCAATGATGTTTAGAACATCGCCCGTGAACATCCACCATTCACGACCCATGTTCTAATCATGGCGGGTGAATCTGCGAATATCACCGCTGATGGTCAACCCCTGTAAGACAATACTTAACGTGAGAGGATGTTTGAAAAAAATCCAATGTTCCTGTAAGGGTGCGGCATTCGGGTAACCGTTCGCTGTCATAACCAAAACATTATTACCGAATGCCACGCCCCTACAGCGATCGGGGCATCAATTAGACTGTCCTACATCTCGCACGTTTGCAGCGGCCAGTCGATCTTCACCTCCCAACCACAAGAGCCAGACCACGACCACCACCCAATGGATAAACGCGATCGCCCAGAGTGAACCCGTCAGAGCATATCCAATCGAGCAGGCCGCCCCCAAAATTCCTGCCAAACTCAGAAACGCTGGATTAAAAAACGTGGAAACTCCCCTGCTAAAGAAAGTTTTCGCGTTCAGGGGATGATACACAATAAACAGCAGCAGGCTGAGTCCCGCCCAAATACTCCATTGCGTCCAAGCTGCTCCTTCAGTCGGATGTGGAATCAGCAAAACTCGAAAAAACAATTCCTCAGTTAAGGCAGGAAACACCAGAGCCACGGACGCCACCGTTAAACTGTGTTGCCAGGTTCGTGGAGTGCTGACGCGCAAGAATCCAACATAAAAGCCAATGGGAAAGGCGGTCGCTGCAACAATTAGCAACAGTCCAAATACCCATAGCCAGCCTTGAAGAGTCGGAACAGTTAGAATGGATTTGATCAACCGATTCATCAAAAGAAGTAGGACTGAGGTATCTACCATAAGAACGATAGGAGGATAGATAGAGGTCATGAATCCGCTGCAAAGATTGACCGACCGATAGGTTTCATCTCCTAATAGTTTCGCATTTAATGGAAATTCACACCTTTATACTCGTGGCTTCATGCAATCAGAGTTTCAGGGCCGTCTTGCAAATACGCCATCGTGCCGCTTTACGTCAAAGGAAGCGGGCGATCGCTCGTCGTCTGATTCAACGACAGAGCCATATCGCTTTGGTTGGTTTGACTGGTTTTGCCTCTGGTATCCGCCGGGATGGCTGATTTTGTTTAATCGCCACTGGCAGCACTATCACGCTGATCCCGATGGCTGGAGCTGGTGGGAATATCCTCTCTTTTTAATTCCAGGTGGTTTTTATCTGGCCTTGCTGATTCGCTGGCTGCGGTTAGGCTGTCGTGCACCACAGTCAAGCAATGAAACTGTTGACCCAAACTATCAAAAAGCGTTTCAGCAAGAGGTCTTGGCTCCTATCCTGAAACACTACTTTCGCGCTGAATTGAAGCAACCTGAAAACTTACCATCATCCGGCCCGCTTATCATCGCGATGAATCATGCGGGCATGTGTTTCCCGTGGGACATGATTGGACTCGGCGCGATGCTTTCTGAGGAACGGGGATGGTTTGCTCAACCGCTGGCCCACAGCATCTTTTTTGATCATCCCTGGTTGCACTGGTGGCTTCCGGCAGATTGGTCTCACGCGCTGGGAGGAGTTAAAGCCGACATCCGCAGTTTTGAGGCCGCGATTGATACGCCAGAAACCAACACCGTTTTGCTGTACGCACCGGAGGGCTGGCATGGGTTGGCCAAAGGATGGCAACAACGGTATCAGTTAGCTACGTTTGATCCCAGCTTTATTCGGTTAAGCGATCGCTACCATGTTCCGATCGTTCCGATCGTCTGCCGAGGCAACGAATGGCTGCACCCCTGGACGGTTAACATCAAGCGATTGGCTCATTATTTCAAGCTGCCTATGTTTCCCCTGTCGGCGTTTATCCCCATCTTTATTCTGTTTCCATCGATGGGCGTTTGGGCTAACCGTACTCGTTTGCAGTATTATGTGCAACCCAGTGAGGCACTCTGGGAAAACAACACGGGTAAATCGTTACAAAGTCGTACCGTCGCTTATCAGAAAGCACAATTATTGCGATCGCAGTTACAAGCATTCATTAATCAGATTTAAGAAATCATAAAGTATTTTCAGGCTGCCGCAGAATCACAGCGTTCAGTCAAGCTGAGACAATCACAAAACTACTGGGCAAACTGTATGACACAGTATGTCAGGCGTTTTAAGAGGGTGGGCATTGTCTATCATCCGCATCAAGCTTGAACCGTAGAGTTTTGGCGGGCAGTGCTATCCCACAATCGCTCAAAACATGACATCTCAACTGACAGCGGTAGGGGTGAAGCGTTCGCGCAAATGACTTTCAGATCCAACCCAGATTCTTCGCCGCGAATGCTTCACGCTATACCTTAGACGCTCATTAATGGATAAAAATAGGTAAAAACCGAGCAAAGTTTATACCTTCTTTCAGTAGATTTACCGTTTTTTCATCTGACGCTACTTAATTAATTCTTGGCTACCTGTTAACCTTAAATTAATCGTGTATAGCGTTCCCCATTGACGTGAAGTGCTCACATAATCGGGACCTGCTATATGGCATATCAGGTGGCTCGTCGGACGTCTTTTATATTTAATTATGTGAGTGTCAGATATGTTAGGCAGATTTGCACAAAATGTTCGTAGTTTTCAAGCCGCACAAGCAATAGACCAACAACCATCTTCCTCCGCTACATTCAGTCCTGTTAAGGTTGTTTTGTCACTGTATGGTTTACTCTTCACTATTTTTCTAGGTGCAGTCTTACAACATCACGCTCCCCTCAGACACCTCACGCGTGATCCACTCGCGATTGTCGATAAACCATTTTATTTTGGAGCAATTTCCCAACTCGGCATTTTAGTATGGTGCGTCGGCGCAGCATCCTGCTTATTTGGATACATCATCCTTAAGCAACTCAATCCTCGTGAGAAAGAATTTCCTCGCTTCTTTCTGTGGGCTGGACTCCTCACAGCTACGTTAATGCTAGATGACCTCTTCATGGGGCACGAAATGATCTTTCCGAGATATTTACATATCAGTGAAAAGATTATTTATGTCTTTTATGCGATCGCCTTTTCTCTTTTCCTGATTAGCTTTAGAAAAACTATTCTCAAAACTAATTTTTGGATTTTGGCTCTCGTATTTGTTTTCTTTGGAATGTCCATCATCTCAGATGCGGCTGAACTGGGAAGACATATCCTTCCACCCGCGCTCCTAAAGCGTGACATGCATCTATTGCTGGAAGATGGAACTAAAGAGTTTGGCATTTTAAGCTGGTGCACGTATTTCTGCATCACTATGGTGAATCGAGTTTGTAGCAGCATTAGGCTAGCACCCTAATACTTCAACGATTTATCCGATCGTGCGATCGCTGTAAGGGAATTGAGGGGAGTTGCGTAATACGTAACTCCCCTCAAAGCTTGTTCGTTGAAGCCACGTAAAAAACAGTTTTGAAATACAACTGTCCTGATTTGAAGTGGGGAAGTAAGAGATTTATATTACACACCACTGATCGTCGGGATGTGCTATATCTGCTTACGTATCTCCCCATCTGCAAAGACTATGACTCACGCCAGAATCCTAATCGTGGAAGATGAAAGCATCCTGGCTTTGGACTTGGAAGAAATTTTGGAAAACCTTGGCTATGCGGTTCTGGGAATAGCCACCAATGCGGCCAGTGCCATAGAGTTAGTTTGCCAATCTCAACCCGATTTGATTCTGATGGATGTTGGAATTCCAGGGGATATGGATGGCCTTGAAGCCGCCAACGAAATTTGGAATCGCTTCAAGCTACCTGTCGTCTTTCTAACCGCTTCTGTAGACGAAAAGACGTTGAAACGAATTAAAATGTCTTCTGCTTATGGATGTGTTTCTAAACCGTTCCGGTTAGAAGAGCTATCTATCGCACTGCAAGCAGCACTAACCCGATTTCAGTCTGAACAGACGTAGCCTGGCGACGGGTTTGGCCTGGAGAGTAGCGGTTAAAACCGCCACTCTCTACAACATCCAGTTTTGTGGCACATTGCCACGTCTCAGGCCGGAGTTCAGTTAGGATTTTGAATTTAATAAAACCCGCAACTTAATTTTGGAAAGTGCCGCAGAGCGGCACTTTCCAAAATTAAAAATTTGGTTTTAATTTATCCATGATCCTTAGTACTTACCGATTGTATTGATCGTAGTCAACACGTCAGTACCGTACCGAACGTTCGTGAAATCAGACTTCGTGATCTCATTCGCTTCTACGTCTTTCAAAATAGCCAGAACACGAGCACCGTGCTTAACGAGCGTATTGCGCCCGCGATCGCGAATCGTCAGATCCTTAAATTTAAGATCCCCCGTCAATCCCAGTCGATCCTGCCTGTTCTTAAAGTCAAGCACGGTGGCTCTACCGGGTTCAGCTAACACAAAGATATCTCGGCCTCTGCCGCCCATCAGCCGATTGCTGCCGCTACCACCGTCCAGCGTATCATTGCCGTCCTTACCCATTTCCAGATCGTTACCAATGCCACCGATCAGAATGTTTTTGTGGCGATCGCCCAACAGCAAATCGTTTCCGGACAATCCTAAAATCGCTTCATTGTTCAAGGTTCCGGTTAAGCGATCTTTGCCGGGAGTTCCTTGCACAATGGTTCGACCACTATTCACCAGACCAACGGTGCGATTGTTAAACCCAGCCGCATCAAAATAGCGGACGTTACCCACCTGCTGATAGTTCAGGATAGTTTGAACCCCATTCGCATCCGTAGAGCGGAGAGTGCCCCGTTTTGAAATCACCCCTTGTGGGCCACCCACTAGCGCTTCATCGAGCGATCGCCCCTTTAGCGCTCCGGTACTGGGTAAGGTTAAGCCCAGGATTTTAGCCAGGGTGGGTGCAACATCCGCGTTGCTGATGGGTGCTGTATCCACATAGCCCTTCTTAAAGTCGGGGCCAATGGCTGCCATGTTGTTAAACGTATCAGCGCGGCTAAAGCTGCCGTGCATTCCCTGACCTTGCTGCAACCCGGTATCTGCAACCTCAACACCGCCCAACAGCGGATTGCTGGCATCCGTCGTAAAGGTCGTAAAGTTGACAATGATCGATGGAACTGGCGTTTGAGCAGAACCTTCTAGCCCAATATCCTGGAGCGAGAGCGCACCCGGAATCGTGCCAAACGTTTTCGTATCCACAAAAACGCCGCTGACGTAATCTTGCTTGGTCAAGAAATCAACGACCTGTTTCGCCACATCCACATTGTTATCAGGGACGTAGATCAGATCAGAACCGCCATTTGCAGCGACAATCACCTTAGCATCTGTTTTGCCGTTTGTAACCGCTCCCGTTCCGCCGATTAAGCCATTTCCAGAGGTGGTTAATTGTCCAGCAGTGGGGGTGATCAGAGTGTATTGACCGCTGCCGTTGGTGATTGGAACAGCCGCTTTGTCAGGATCATACAGGGGTAAGTTGAGTGCGTGCGCCAAGTCGATCGCCACAAATCCCTTCGGCAAAAAGCCAGCATTCACACCGGAAAACGGCAGTGAGGCGGCATAGCTCGTCGTACTGCTGCCCTGCGCATTCACACTGGTTTTGCTGATGGTTGAGAATCCATGATCTGCGGTAACAACCACATCGGTGCTGTCTGCTAAACCGAGCGCATTGAGTGTATCCAGCAGTTGCTTCAGGTTTTTGTCAGCGTTCTTAACCGCCGCTTTGGAGGTAGGGCCATTAATTCCCGGCGTCAGGCTGTTGAGGCTATCACCCTGGTTATGCTGAGTGCCATCCGGGTCACGCGACCAGTAAACCAAACTAAACGGCTTGCCATCTTGTTTGAACAACGGCAGGATGGCTTTGGTAGTTGCGTCAGCAAAATACTGCTGCTGGTCAGCATTGGGAACCAGAGTCCCGGGTGTGGTGTTATTGCCCGATGTGCCATTTGCACCGCGTCCCGGTGCGACAACGGGTAACCCGGCAGCAGTCAATGCTCCGGTGATAGTTGCATTGAGCGGTATGCCTCCAGCCTGCCCCGTGCGATCGTCAATGATAATCGTTTGCGGTGCGGGAACAGTACCATTCACGCGATTGCCCTGCGTGACATCTTGCAACAGCACAGGGCCAAGCTTACCGACTGCCGCTGTATTGAAGCCTGCCTGTCTGGCCGCCGCTAACAGCGATTCTTCATTCAGAAAATTGTTGCCCGGAAATTTTTCATCAATGTCTGCCAGAACCGCATCGTTTTCAATAAATGGCGTAACACTGCCACCAGCATTGAGGGTTGGAAAGCCTGTGTAAATAGTGTTGCTAAAGTCTCCGGTGTCGCCTAAATAGTGGCCTGTGGCGATCGCTGATGCATTAGGCGTTGTAAACGTCGGGAACAGCGAATGGCTATTGATGAAATTTACACCATCTTGGCGCAATTTGTAGAGCGTGGGAGCATCTGTCGGATTAACGGAATCAGGACGTAACCCATCTGCTACAAAAATGATGACGTTTTTCGCTTTACCTACTGTAGAGGCGCTGGCCGTCGGATCTGGAGTGGAATTAGATGGCATAACCTTATATGAAAAGAATGAGTAGACATTGGTAATCTCTCCAGTGAATGAATGCTGGTAAGAACTCAATAGGTTCTTGACAGAAAAACAGGACAGGTGATTTCTGGTCTGTATCAAACCAAACCTCAGCATGTCACTGCAAGGTTAAGACCAGACTGTAGCTAATTTAAGTTTGACTAAAAATTTAATTCACTCTTCTATAGCGATTTTCACTCGATTAAAACCCAGTTATTTTTGTAAGAGCCGCGCACCGCGCGGCTCTTACAAAAATAACTATGGCTTACTGACTTGAAAACTGCTGCAAAGGAGATTTTGAAACATGAGTTCCCGGTAATACGTTTACGAATGAGCGATCGCCCATTTCACGCTTACGGTTGTTCCCTGAGCGGCACAAGATTCGATCGACAGTTCGCCTCCATGCGCATCCACGATGCGTTTTACAATGGCAAGTCCCAGCCCTGTTCCAGACGATTTTGTGGTGTAAAACGGTTTCGTTAACTTGGGCAATACATCCGGTGGAATCGGCTCACCGCCATTACGCACATGAATATGCACCCGTTGACCTTTTGGTTCTATCTGCCAGGTAATCGTTTCACCATCGGGAACAGCTTCACAGGCATTGTCAATTAAGTTAATAAAAATTTGTTTCAATTTATCTTTATCGGCTTTTATTTTAATCGGCTGATCGGCTGGCACAAACTCAATTTGACGCTGCATGGCAGATGGCATCGCGCGAATTGATCCCAGCAACTCCGTGATAAAGCCGTTCAGTTCCAATTCACAGCACTGAAGCGCGTGCGGTTTAGCGTACAGCAAAATTTCATTCAACAACCCGCGCAATCGTTCGGCTTCATCCAGCGAAAGGGCCAACCGCTCCTGAGCCGATGCGGGTAATGACATCCGTTTGAACGAGTTGAGACCCATTAAGATTGTCGTTAGCGGATTGCGAATTTCATGCACAATCATGGAGGCCAGTTCACCTACTTCAGCTAAAGAGGCGATCGCCTTCATCATGTCCTGATGGGCCTGTCTGCGTTCGGTAATGTCCTCGGCAATTCCGGCCAGACGGTACACTTGACCTGTCTCATCGCAGATCGGGAATGCCTGATCGCGGATGATACGAACCGAACCATCTGGACGAATAATCCGATATTCTTCCTGGTAACCGTGCTCCAGCGCTTGCTCAAAGGCTGTGCGGACGCGATCGCGATCGTCGGGATGGATAGCATCCCAGCAGGCTGCGGAATCGATATACCAATCTTGACAAGAGCGTTGCCAGATTTTCTCAAACGCCGGATTGATATAGATTGGCTTTCCGTCCTGAGAATACATCCAGAGCACCTGGCTCATGTTTTCGGCAATTTGCCGCAATTGTTCTTCACTTTGTCTCAGTTTCTCTTCAGCTTGCTTGCGTTCATCAATTTCAGCCTGCAAGCGCTGATTCACCTGACGCAATTCAGCCGTGCGTTGTTCAACCCGCAATTCTAACTGACTGTTAGCTTCCAGTAATTTTGATTGCGTCGCCCGCAGTTCAATCGTGCGTTTGATTACTTCATCTTCCAGCGCTTCATTAAACTGCTGCTGCTGTTGATAGAGTTCGTAATTGTCAATGGCTGTTGCCGCCCGTTCTGCAAACAGTTCGACTAACCGAACTTCTTCTTCCGTAAAGTAACGGGGCTGATGCTGAAACGAACAAATAGTGCCAATTACCTCCCCGTCTGGCGTGCGCAACGGTACCCCCAGATACGCTCGATATCCCTCCGGCGCTTCCCCATACTCTGTCGTCACGAGCGCATCCTCAACCACCAGCGGACAGCCCGTTTGGCAAACGGTGCCTGTTAGTGTTCCGTGTAGTTCATAGACTTGATCTCCATCTTCGCCCAGGTCGATCGTGCTGGCCAACACGCGCTCTGACCCATCGCGACACAGCGTAACCGTAGACCAATCCAACGCAATTAGCTCACTCACCCCCTGAGCAATTTCATTGAGATAGCGCTTTAACTCTCCTGTGCGATAGCTAAGAGCCGAAAGGATTTCTAAAATTCGCTGTTGGCGCTGTCGAGCTGATTTTTGGGGTGTCATGAGAGCATCGGGGGGCATGATATGTAACACCTGATAAACTGAGCCAGTCGGAAAAATGGAGCCTATTAAACGGGGTAAGTTAGATATACCAGTTTTTTCCGTTGAGGAAAATCGGGAAAGATAGGGTTTTGCCGACATCTTTCTTTACAGTAACCGCTCGTCCCTAGATCCCATGTTCAATCGCATTCACCGTCTTCTCAATCGCTTCTTTAACAAATCCAGAACGATTAACAATGAACCGCTGAATAAAGTCAGTTTAATCGTCATTATTCTGATTGATATTTTTATCTTAATTAATGTATTTACAGGACTGGATGATATTAGCCGATGGCACATCAGTCCTGCCGAAGCCTATCCGTGTTATTCCGAGTGGAACGACTATCAGCGCAACACCGCTCAAAGTAAAGATTACGAAATGGTAAGGTCGGCCTTACCTGCCAGCATCGACTATCCCCGCAATCTTCAGCAGGACTATCGACAGGTTGAAGTCGATCGGCTGGGCACCGTCTCTCCAGTTTGCTTACAGTACGCTCAATCCAAAGACAAAATCAATACGTCTGCCAATCAAACTATTGTCAAAACAATTGATCAAAAGCAAACGGAAATTGCGAAGCTCGAAGAATCTAATCGCACGATTCGTTCTCAATATGATTCAACTCTGCTAGAACAAATTGCAGGACAGCCGCGCGACCAATCCATTAACTCAGTCAGTGCAGCACAAGCCAAACAGAAATTAGAGCAAAATAGCAAGAAAATTGCAGCACTCAAAACAGACATTTCTGAACTAAAAGACCAACTGCTTCAGAAGCCCGAAAGCACCACGCTCATTACCCTTCTCAAGGATAGCAGCCAGTTCAAAGCCGTCAAAACAGGCTACGAACGTGCAGCGTTTTGGTATCCCAGCCTTCAACTGATCTTCCAGGCTGGATTCTTGCTACCACTGATTTTTGTAGCCACGTTCATTCACAACTTTGCCCAGCGTCAGCGATACGGCCTGATGGCGCTGATGAGCTGGCACTTATTAGTGATCTTTTGCATTCCACTCCTGATTAAAGTCTTTCAATTCCTTCAGGTTGGTGTTCTATTCCAATGGTTCTTTGACATTATTCAAGTCCTCTTTGGTGGATTGCTATTCCTGGTCAGCTACTTGTATATTCTGCTGATTCCGCTGATTGGGTTTGGCATTATCAAATTCTTTCAAAATATTGTCTTCAATCCCAGAATTCAAGCGGCTAATCGCTTCCAGAAATTATCCTGTATGAAGTGCGCTAAAAGAATTCGACGGCACGACGTTTACTGCCCCCACTGTGGTTATCATCAGTACGTTGAATGTCAGAATTGTAGTCAGCCCACCTACAAACATTTGCCATACTGTAAAGAATGTGGATATTCCCAGAATTTAAGCGATTTCATCCGTTAGGCAACCGGATTACGACGGCTGTAGCAACCGTTCTGCTGCTGATTTCCTGCACACCCAACAAGACCGTCACCGAATCGTCTCAGAAGGCGATCGCCTCCACTCCAACGACTCCATCTGGGGCGATCGCTCCCACGTCTGATCCCGTCATCGCCGCAGCAGGTGACATTTCTTGTAACGCCGCATCTGGAACCGCACAGCACAATAACCCCCGTGCCGATACCTGTCAAATGCGGGCAACATCTGATCTGATTCTCAACAGCCAGGTCACAGCCGTATTGCCCTTAGGCGATGAGCAGTATGACAACGGTGCGCTGGCCGATTTTCAGCAGTCCTATGACCTGACCTGGGGGCGACTGAACTCCATTGCTCATCCCGTTCCCGGCAATCATGAGTACCATACCTCTGGAGCGAGCGGGTATTTCAGGTATTTTGGGGCGATCGCCGGAGATCCAGCCAAAGGCTATTACAGCTATGACCTTGTCTCCTGGCACTTAGTTGCGCTCAATTCCACCTGTAGCGCTGTTGGCGGCTGTGGTGCAAATTCGCCTCAGGTGAGATGGTTGAAAGCAGACTTGGCTGCCCATCCCTCCCAATGTACCCTGGCCTACTGGCATCAACCCCGATTTTCATCTGGCCCACATGGGAGCGATCGCGCTTACGATGCCTTCTGGCAAGCTTTGTATGCTGCGGGTGCAGAGGTCGTGCTGAACGGCCACGACCATACTTACGAACGGTTTGCACCCCAAGCACCCGGTTCTAGAGCAGACGCCGCGCACGGCATTCGTGAATTTGTTGTGGGGACGGGAGGAAGAAGCGTTTATTCCTTTACATCCACTCAGCCCAATAGCGAAGTCCGCAAGACTGGAATTTATGGCGTCCTCAAGCTGACGCTGCATCCGGATAGCTATGATTGGGAATTTAGCGCGATACCAGGAACACCGTTTACAGACTCAGGACATGATAGTTGTCATTGAACGGGCTTTAATGGGATGTGTGGGATGAGACGTGTAGTTTGACTGCACCTCGCAGTTCAACATCAATGAAAACATTACAGCCAGTCAATCTATGAAGCAGCCGTTTCTCCGAAGTTTTAAGCGATATGGGTGGTTTATATTACCGCTGTTGGTGATTGCGGCTGGTACTGTCTTTAGTCTGACCCGGCACGAACAGCCTGAGTCGATGACCGCGCTCAGCCCTGCTCCAATGACGTCGCCTCTATCGTCACCCACCCCTACCTCATCCTCAACTGCTGCAAAATCGGCTCGTTCGTTACCCCATCCCTCCCCCTCTGCGCGAGCCTCATCTCCATCCCCTCGGCCCTCTCGCACACCTCATGATCCGGAAGCATTAACCCCAGAACAAGCCGCTCTCAATCAGCGCAACAAGGCCGACTTTCAAGCCTCACTGCCTACCGTGGATTCCTTGATTGATATGCGGGTGGCGATCGCCGAAGGGCTTCCCGTCGCTACCATTCGCACCTCTCAGGAGGCGGCTGTCCTCAATTCCAACGGCGAACCCGTTAGAAAGCTTGCGGCTGAGACCACCTACACGGTGCGTCCCGGCGATCAGTCCATTCGGCTCAATTCCTCCCGCTTACCCTCCGCCGTTCTCATCGACCCATCTCCACAGGGAATCTTTTATTTAGGATTTGGTGAAGGGCCTGGCGTCGAGACTCGTTCGTACCGGGGACAATTACTGTTGCTGTCTGATAATGGTGGACTTTGGGCGGTTAATGCGGTCAGTATGCGGTCTTACCTCTACAGTGTGGTCGGCAGCGAGGTTTCTCCCAGTTGGAACATGGAAGCCTTGAAAGCACAGGCCGTAGCGGCTCGTTCCTATGCGCTTACGTACTACTTCCGTCCGGTTAACTCGGTCTATCATTTAGGTTCAACCGAACGCTATCAGGTGTATCGGGGAATTGAGCGAGAAGCCCCCAGAACGCGGGAAGCTGTAGATGGAACGGCAGGCGAATTTGTCAGCCATCGCGGAGATATCGTGGAATCGCTGTACGCTGCATCAGACGATATCGTCATGGAAGCCTTTCAGGGGCACGGTATGAGCCAGCTAGGAGCGCTGGATTTAGCCAATCAGGGATATACGTACAAACAGATTCTAAAGAATTATTACCCGGATACGGGAGTCGGTCGAATTGAACAGGAACTGGAATAGGCCAGCAATTCTCACTGATGCAAATCGGTGGCCGTGCAAATTTGTCTGCGGCGAGTTTGCATGGCTACCGATTGCGGGTTTAGCGCGCCCGACGGGCAAACTAAACCCGCAATGGTTCAAAACGAGAGTTGCGAGTTGCTGTGAATAGCCTGAAGATTTTCCGTAAACCAGAAATTTACGATACGCTTACTCCTATAGGTCACTGAGATCATTGATGCCATTTAACGGAGCACCCGGTTCTTTACTCAACTTCAATGAAGCCATCGATCGCTACCCGCTGACGACCAATCTAGATGCGTCGGTAGCCGATACCATCGCCATGATGAGTAAAGCTCAGAGTAGCTGCATCCTTCCTGGTTTAGCTCTCTCTCTCAATACCGTATTAATCAGTCAAGCCCGGGCCAGTGCCATTCTGGTGCTCGAAGGAAAGCAGGTGTTGGGGGTGTTTGGGGAACGAGAAGCGCTGCGGGCGATCGCCTCCGGTCGAGATCTAACCACCATGCGGGTGATTGAGGTGATGCGGCATCCGGTCGTGGCGTTAGTCGAGTCTGAAGCGTCCGATATTTTTGGGGCGCTGTCTCTGCTGCGGCAACACCAGATTCATCATCTGCCGATTATCGATGAACGGCAGCAATTAGTCGGCATGATCACCCCACCCGGCATTCGTCAGGTGCTTCAACTGGATGAGCTGCTGAAATCCATTCCGCTTGCCGATATTCTTCTGCCGTCGGTCATCCAGGCTCCGGTGACCACGCCGATGCTAGACATTGCACAGACCATGCTGGAGCATCAAACCAACAGTGTCGTGGTATCCGATCCCGCTAACGGAGCAGTGCCTGTCGGCATCGTATCGGCCTCTAACATCGTGCAGCTTCAGGGATTAGGCCAGCCGCTTGCGACGCTCCCGGCTCAGGCTGTCATGGGACACCCTCTGCTTATGTTTGACCCATCTGAGTTAGTGCTGGCGGCCTACTGGAAGATGCAGCAGCAGAAAGTGCAGCGATTTGTCGTTGCAGACGCATCGGGAGAACTGCTCAGTATTGTTACTCCAACCAGCTTTCTGTATGCCCTCGACCTGACAGTCATGCAAGACGCAGTCGATCGCTTAGAGCGCTCAATTCACCTGTTCTCAGGTCAGGGGCTTGAACCGCCAGAATCGTCTGCTCAACAGGACACCAGCCCGGTGTCCGAATCCGATGCGTCCACTGAATCATTTCAACAGCTTCGCTGTAGCCGCCTGCTGTCGGGAATGGCCCTCCGCATTCGCGAATCCCTGGATCTGGATGTGATTCTCCAGACAGCCGTTGATGAAGTCCGGCAATTCCTTCAAACCGAGCGGGTGCTCGTCTATCGCTTTAATCCCGACATGAGTGGCACGATCGCCGTTGAATCGGTTGCAGACGGATGGCAGCCCGCTCTCAACAGCACCATTAAAGACACCTGTTTTGGCCAGAACTATGCCCAGGCGTATCAAGAGGGCAGAATTCAGGTCGTTGAGGATATTTATACAGCAGGACTCACTCAGTGCCACATCGACATTCTGGCCCTTTACGACGTGCGAGCCAGCCTGGTCGTGCCTATCCTTCAAGGGGAGCATCTGTGGGGGTTGCTGTGTGCCTACCATTGCTCTGAGCCGAGGCATTGGCAGTCCTTTGAGGTTGACTTGCTGAAGCAGTTGGGCACCCACATGGCGATCGCTATCCAGCAGTCAGAGCTTTACCAGCAGGTTCAAACTGAGCTAACCGAACGCAAGCGAGCCGAAGAACAGCTTAAGGTCTCCCTCAAAGAAAAAGAAAGTTTACTTAAGGAAATTCACCACCGAGTTAAAAATAATCTTCAAATTATCTCTAGTCTACTGAGGTTGCAGTCCGATTACATCAAAGACGATAGGGTTATGGCCCTATTCAAAGAAAGCCAGAACCGTATCCGCTCAATGGCATTGATACATGAAAAGCTGTATCAATCCGCAGATATATTGAAAATCGATTTCTCAGAGTATATTCTTGACTTGACAGCGAATCTGCTCCGTTCCTATACGGCCAGCTCTCAACCCGTAGAACTGCGAGTCAATGCCGATGACATTTGGCTTAGCATTGACACGGCTATTCCTTGTGGGCTAATCATCAACGAACTCGTTTCCAATTCCCTTAAACACGCTTTCTTAACAGATAGTCAAGATAACGAAATTTCCATTAATATTTGCTTAATGAATGACAACCAGTTCAAATTGACCGTAAGCGATAATGGGGTTGGTTTCCCTAGCGACATCGATTTTCAGAATACTGAATCGTTGGGTTTACAGTTGGTCTGCACCTTTACTGAGCAATTGGAGGGAGGAATCGAGCTAGATAGCAGTGCAGGGACGTCGTTTACGATCACATTCAAAGAGGTTGGGAGCGTGGGAAGGTCTTAAAAAAATGGTTGGCTCAAAGATTTTAGTGGTCGAAGACGAGAGGATTGTTGCAAAAGATATCAGTAAACGACTTGAAAAATTAGGGTATACCGTTGTAGCAACTGCATCGTCTGGGGAAGAGGCAATTCGCAAGGCCATCGAAACGCAACCTGATCTGGTTCTCATGGATGTCCAGCTTAGAGGCGAAGTAGATGGTATTGATGCTGCGCAACAAATTCGTGCCGATATTGATATTCCAGTTATTTATCTAACGGCCTACGCCGATCAAAATACATTACAACGAGCCAAAATTACTGAACCATTTGGATATATTATCAAACCTTTTGATGAGCGAGATTTACACGCCGCGATCGAGGTTGCACTACGCCGACATTTAGCGGAGTTAGCGGTACGGGTTGCTTTACAAAAGGAAAAAGAGCTAAGTGAACTGCGATCGCGATTTTGGTCAATGATGGCCCACGAATTTCGCAGCCCCATCACTACGATTTCGGCCTCTGCTCAGCTTTTAGAACATCATGGCCATCAACTCAACGAAGACAAGCGGCGGGAGTACCTGTATTTAATTCGGGAAGCCGCCGAGGTGATGAATAATTTATTAAATGACGTGTTAGCGGTCGGCAAAGTCGAGGGTGGAAGCCTGAAGTTTAAGCCAGAACAGTTTGACTTAGAAGAATTTTGTCGCACTTTGGTTGAAGAAATTCAATTTAGCGCTGGTTCCAAACACCGAATTGTATATCGGCATCAGGGACAATGTGCAGATATTTATTTAGATCGGCAATTAATCTGGCATATTCTAAATAATTTATTATCCAACGCGATCAAATATTCGCCTCAGGGCGGTGATGTAGAACTTATTTTAATTTGTTCTGAAAGAGAAGCGATTTTTCAAGTAAAAGATACAGGCATTGGTATTCCTTCAGAAGATCAGCAGTATTTGTTTGAGTCATTTCATCGAGCTAATAATGTCGGCTCTATTCCCGGCACTGGGTTAGGGCTAACAATGGTGAAGAAATGCATTGACCTGCATGGTGGACAGATTCTCATTGAGAGTCGGGTAAATGCTGGATCAACATTTACGGTCACTCTACCCGTTACAAATCAGGTAGCCACACTGTAAGAGTTAAAACCAAATCTTTACCTTTGGAACGTGCGGCTCTGCCGCACGTTCCAAAGGTAAGTTTTGGGGTTTGTTAAATCTACGAGCCTAAGTGCAATTGAACCTGAATTCGACAATCGCGCTATCGCACTCACGTTAATTGAAGACCTTTAAAGGCTGCACTCCAGATCAGTTTTACTTCCTTAACGTGAATTCGACGAACGGACTTTTGGGGAAGTTGCGCGACGCGCAACTTTCCCAAAAGCCCGATTTTGCGTGCGCGTCGCGCACGCAAAATCGGGCTATCGAATTCACGTTCTCTTATGGCTGTATTCATTTGGGTGACGGGGTGCAGGAGTGAAACTCTTGGTTGGGGGCTTCGCTCCCAACCCCCTCTTGGTTTTCGAAGCCCGGTTTTGCGTGTGAGTTGCGAATACAAAACCGGGCTATCGAATTTACGTCTAGAAACGTTTGAAATTACTATAGAATTATCAAATCGAAGTAATTTTATGATTTCTTTAGTTTGTTAAATATGTGATTCAAGTTCATTCAAATTCATCTGACTTTTTGCCAACTTTTGTCCAACCTTTACTCCGTAAAACTCCTTAGCTTTCAAGATATTCTTGTCAGTGTAGTCAAGGATTTGAGAGCACCGATCTCCAAGGGTCAATCTCTCTCTTCAAGAACAAGGAGATAACTATGAGCCAAGATGTGAAAAAGGCCGAAGGTGAATTAACCGAAGATCAATTGGAAAGTGTAGCAGGCGGACAAAGCGAGCGCTTCGTAGATGCTCGTGAGGCAAACCTGGACAAAGCTTACAAAGCCGAAGGTGAATTGACTGATGAACAGCTAAAAACTGTAGCAGGTGGACAAAGTGAGCGCTTCGTAGATGCTCGCGAAGAAAACCTCGATAGCCATTAGGATTCTCTTTTTCAGTTGCCCGTTAGGCAGTTGAAATGACACAAATCAGCATCCTGCGGGTCGCGCAGGATGCTGATTTGTGTATGTAGTCTTATATGACGCGAAAATGATGCAAAGACTTGCCCCGTGCGGGGCAAGTCTTTGCGTGTTTGTCGGATTCACGTTATATGAGATCAGGCTACATCATGTTTCATTCTGGCTTGAGAGAATCGATCTGCTAGCTGCGTGTAGAAATAGAGCTGATAGAGTTTGCAAGTTGCTTTATATCGATGTCCCTTAACCGTAATGAGACCCAAACTCTCTAATTTGTATACAGCGATCGGGTCTAAATATATGTTTTCATTTGCAGAGATAATCTGCCTGTATGTCGCTTCTAGCGTTGGGTGCGATCGCAAGATTGCTAAATAACTTCGCAAATGATTTCCATAAATTCCAGAGGATGTAGCCGCGTCCTGTAACAACTGCTCTAAAGATATAGATGTGCTCCAAAGATGATAGAGCGCCAGTTGAATCAGATAAGGATGACCTCCGACTAGATCCATTAGCTTTTGTACAGCGCTAGAACTCATCCACTTTAACCCGTAGCGATGTGCTAAAGCTTGAGTTTGTTGTACATCTAGTTCCGATAGTTCAATTAATAGTCCATTGCTGTTTAAGATTACCTGATTAAACGTTAAAGCAGCATCAAGATTGATGGAATGAATTAGAACCAAACGAAGATTCTGTAGGACTTCTACCTGTTTTCCTTCTTCATGCCAGGATTGCAGCAACAGCAAAACATCTTGAGCCAGCGCGGCATGTTCTAAAACCTGATCAAACTCATTTAATACCAAGACCAGTGGAGCGGTTATTTGCTTGAGAAGATAGTGAGTGAGATAAATCGTGCAGCTTGCTTTGCTGCCAATATCGCTATTCCAATACTCGTCGAGCTTGGATTCAAAACCTAATTGATGGCTGATATTGGTACAAAACCAGCGCAAAAACTTGGTTAGATCAGAAAACACCTCTGGATCAGCTTGCTTAAAGTTAATATTTACAACACGATCGCCACGCATCGCCAACTGGGCAGTCATCCGAATCAATAACGAACTTTTACCCATTTTGTGAGGAGCTTTAATTCGTACTAAACTGCCAGGTTTGTTGATCTCCAGCAGCAATTTTGCTTCAAGACTGGCGCGCTCAACATAAAATTTAGAATGCAGCGGTAGCGGATCTCCTGGAAATTCTGGAAGCTGGAGATAGGTCGCCTCAGGTTGGGGAATATCTCGCCGGATGGTCAGGGGATGATAGCTAAGCCGTTGTTGTAACAGAGTGCGAAAATTCTTCTTTTTAACAGGTTCACTTAAAGCGTGGGTTAGCGATCGCCACAGTTGAGCGCCGCTATCGCGAATGTAAACCGTGTCATAGCCAAACGTTTTGGCGATCGCGCCATATTCCTGACCGCACCACGCCTCCCGAAAGATAAGAGCTTTAACGGGGGTAATCGTTCCCGGCGGTAAGATTTGCTCTACGATGTCTAAGGCTTCGTCTGCTGTCATACACATACGTACCCGAATGAAGCAACGCCAGAATTTAACCCCAGTCTGAACCAGACTGCTCAGTTTCACCAGTCAAGATAGAGCAGTTAACAAACAAGTTAAGGATCGTGGATTTAATAAAACCCGAAACTTAATTTGGGAAAGTGCAGCACTGCCGCACTTTCCCAAATTAAAAATTTGGTTTTAATTTATCTATGATCCTAAGAGTTGGCTCTCGCCAATGGTGCCAGTTTCAGCATCTCGCCAGTGAAACCTACCGAGTGGAAAGGAGCTTCACGTGTGATCTTTGTCACACCTTAGCTCAGAGGCGATCACCTGCCCCTAGTCGCCAGAATCACCTGAATATCAGATGAGCATCACCTTAATCATCAGCGGTTAATACCAGAATAGGGCGGTGAACATAAAGTTTTGATAAAGGATCAGGTTATGCAGACTACTCCCGCCCGCGATATCGCTTTAGCACAAGCCGCTCTGGAACACGCGCTCTATTTTCTGGATCTGGGAGCAGTTGAACGAGCAGCCGCTTACTTTCAATTTGCAGCTCACCATCTTCAAATTTCAACTCAGCGGTTAATGGGAATCGAACCCGTTCTACTCAATCCCTAAATCGTGACTGGCAATCCTTACAAATATAGTCCTTCAAGATTCAACAGCACCTACACATCATCAGCACAAAATCGTCCACATATCCGATACAGGTTTTGAAATTACGTTAGTTGAACGCATTGACCATGGAATCTATCGATAGATACAGTGCAACGATTCCTGAAACGACATATACCGCAACCGACAGAGCGATCGCATGTAACAAAATCAGTGCCCATAAGTGTGAAAGAATGCGCCGCTGAGAAAGATACCAGGTCACACCGCTCGAAACAGCACCGAGCCATAGCCAATGATAGGTTTTCACGACAAATCTAGTTGCAATCGGAAGACGAGCATCAAAGCCCTGAAAGATACTTTGGTAGTGTGAAATCAATAGCGATGCGCCAATCAGCAGCAAAATCGAGAGCACGGCAGTGGCGATCGCAGATAGCGTGACAATATGGCTGATGGCTGGATTTGATTTACTCATAACGGCGTGATCGCAGTGTATTAATAACTATCGCGAGGCATTTCCCTACTATAGGATGCCCAGAATCTTCGATTTTCGCTGTCGCCAGATTTGTTTTATGGTCTGGTTCATCGAATCCCCATTAAAATGACAAGCGATCGCCAAATCGGTTCGCTATCTTAGATCTTGCACCTATCTTATGAGTCGGGTTTCAGCGGCGCGAAGGGCTGTTGGAACCCGACCCATTGGCAGGAGAGCAACGCATTCCTGCCAATGGGGCAAGATCTGAGCTATCTTTCAAAATAGAAGACACAATAGAAACGTAAAGGCAAGTTCTGAGTATTCCAATGGCTAATCAACCTGTTCATCGGCGGCAATCGGAGAATGTTTGGCTAGAAGGGGCTAAAACGTTGGGCCTTAGTCTGCTGCTGGCCTTTGGAATCCGGACGTTTGTGGCCGAAGCGCGCTACATTCCCTCCGGGTCAATGGAGCCTACCCTCCAAATCAACGATCATCTGATCATCGACAAAATCAGCTACGATTTTTCTTCCCCGAAGCGGGGTGACATCGTGGTGTTCAACCCAACGGAGACCCTTCAACAAGAGAATTTTCACGATGCGTTTATCAAGCGCATGATTGGTCTGCCTGGAGAAACCGTACAGGTCAAAAACGGTAAAGTTTATATTGATGGATCAGCGATCAAGGAAAATTACATTGCCGCCAGACCCGACTATAACTGGGGCCCTGTCGTTGTTCCGTCCAATTCTTACCTGGTGCTGGGAGACAATCGCAACAACAGCTACGACAGCCACTATTGGGGATTTGTGCCCCGGCAGGATATTGTTGGACGGGCTGTGTTCCGGTTTTTCCCATTCAATCGGCTGGGTGAAATTAATCGTCCAGTCTATGTAACGTCGCAGCAACCCGCAACTCAACCTTAGCGAAGTGTCTCTAACGATGACGCTCTAACGATGACGCGCATTCAACGAATGCGCAAAATCTTGTCCCGCGCGATGCGCGGGACAAGATTTTTACTATAGCAATCGAGGGTTAGTTAGGACGGGGTGCAGGGGTTACACCCTGGCTGGGGGCACAGCCCCCATACTCCCTGTCTTAACCATCTCAACGGTTGCTATATACAGTTACTGACAGTCATCTACAGTTTTGAGTCAAGCGGCTGTGAAATTCGAGGCCAAGCAAAGACCAGTAGCATAATCAGATTGCTCAACCAAAACAAACTCGAAAGCCACCAGAGACTATTGGAAAACACAGCGGAATAGTTCTCTAATGAGCTATTGGCGAGTAACAGCGATCGCCCCATCCATAGCTGCCACAGGCGAAAGAGAGTATATACGGTGCCAATCGGTACAACCATGCTGCTAGAAAACAAACGGCTGAATCCTGTTTCAGTTGAGATCTGGATGATTAGAACGAGCAGGTAAATTCCCCAAAACAGTTGAATATCTGAGTGGTGGCGGTAGACGATCAGGGCGATCGCCGGACACACCAGACCAATGACGCCAGCCACAACGGTCCACCACCGAATAAACGTAAAATCGGATGCTTCAAACTTCAATTCTGGCTGAATTGGAAGCCTCTGCATTTTAATCAACCAGCCTAATACCAGCAACCCTAGCGTGATTGCGGCAACAGCTGCGAGAGTAACTTGCCAGCGAATTGGATCGGTGAAATCAAACATAGGAGGGCGATTCCTTAATTACTTTTGCCCTTGTTCATAGGATTGACCACTGGCTGCGGGAGGAATTGCTTTGCCGCCAAACCCAGCTAAAACAATGATAGTCAACACATACGGAATGGCTTGATATGCCTGCGGTGGAATCATCGCCAGAATTGAACTAGCCGCAGAGGTAAAACTGGCCGCGCGAATCTGAATCGCTGTCCCCAGGCCAAACAGCAGCGACGCACCAAACGCACCGAGCGGAGTCCAACGCCCAAAAATCATGGCGGCCAGAGCGATGAAGCCTCGACCAGCACTCATGCGGAGGGTAAAGGTACCCACTTGTTCTAAAGTCAGCCAAACCCCTGCTAATCCGGCGATCGCCCCTCCCACAATCGTGCAGATGTAGCGCACCTTCGCCACATTAATACCGACCGTATCGGCAGCCCGGGGATGTTCTCCCACCGCACGCGTGCGCAAGCCCCAGGGCGTGTAGAACAGCACGTAATGAATCACCCCTGTCAGGAGCAACATGACGTAGACCAGTGGTTGATGGTTAAACAACAGGTCACCCAGGATGGGAATTTGACTAAGTCCAGGCAGGGGGAGGCGAGGAAACGTGCCGGGCGAGTTGGGTGCTCCGCTCGCAGGAGTCATCCAGCGTTGAAAGATCCATCCAGTCAGCCCCCAGGCCAGCAGATTAATCACGGTGCCGCTAATGATTTGATCAGCTTTAAAGCGAATCGATGTAATACCGTGCAGCCCACCCAAAACCATACCGGACGCCATGCCAGCGACAACACCCAGCCCTAAACTGAGCATCATCGCCGTGATGGAAGCAGAGTCACCGATTTGAGCACTTCCCAGGATGGACTGTAGCGACTCGTAGCTGTACATCGCGACCAACTGCGCCATCATGGCCCCGGTGAGCATCATGCCTTCGATCGCAATATTTACGATACCTGCCCGCTCCGACATGATTCCAGCATAGGCTCCGAGGGCAATCGGGGTAGCCGTAACCAACGCCAGCTTGAAAAATCCGACCCACTCATCCATATCAACCCCACCCCCGCGTTAAGCTACCGTCTTTTTCAATCTCACTTTTGGGTAGTTTTAACTGGTAGAGCGATCGCACGATCGCTGGAGCGGCCACAAACAGCAGAATCACCGCCTGCACGATAAAAATAACTTCTTTGGATACCGCACCGCCCGATCGCAGTTGCATTAAATCACTGCCGTTGCGCAATGCGCCAAACAACAGGGCAGATAGCACAACCCCAATCGGCTGATTTTGCCCCAACAGCGCTACCGGAATGGCATCAAATCCGTAGTCGCTGGTATACAGCACGGGCATGGCATGATCCACACCCAGAATTTGCACAGCACCGCCCAAACCTGCCAGCGCACCCGAAAGCGCCATACCGAGAACCGTTAATCGTCCCAGCTTCATTCCTGCATACCGGGCCGCGTCTGGATTACTGCCCACCGTTCGCAATTCAAACCCCAGCGTCGTTTTTGTTAACAACCATCCCACTAAAACAGCGGTGAATAGCGCCAGGAACAATCCTACATGCAGGCGATCGTAGAAGCGGGGAAGAATGGCACTGTTTAGAATTTCTGGTGTGCGCACGATAGTGGGCGACGGATCTTTCATGGGATTTTTGACTAGCCAATCTTGCAGGAAATAAGCCAGGTAGTTCAGCATGATGGTGTTGATCACTTCATGCGACCCAAAGCGAGCCTTCAGAAAACCAGGAATCGCTCCCCACAAGGCTCCACCCAATGCTCCTGCTATCAGTGCGGCCAGAGGATGAATCACGGGCGGCAGTGGAATAGCATATCCGACAAAGACGGCACAGGTTGCGCCTAACAAAAACTGACCCGCTGCTCCAATATTAAAGACACCCGTTCGGAATCCCAGCGCTAACGCCAATCCGGTAAATATTAATGGAATAGCGGCCACCAGTGTGTTCGCAAATGCATATCGCTTGAATAGGGCACCATCCAGCAGTCCCCCATACGTAGCCGCGACGTTTGCCCAGTTCCAATCTAGCGCCAGCCCAATGATCGGAATCGTGAGAAGCATAGCCGTGGCGATCGCCAACAGCGGTAACCCCAGTCGTCCCAGTTTCCCTAACGTTTGTCGTTGTATCGCTATCACCCTTGCTCCTACGCTTGCAACAATCCACTTGCTCACTAGATTTTAATGGAACGGCGTATTGGCGGATCAGCAACGTAGCTTACAAGACGGGCGATCGCACTCGTGAATCTAACGTTCGATATAGGTGCTGTTCTAGAGGACAGCATTAACATTAGTTCTCAGTCGTATTTCAACCAGGGCAGATGTCATCTCAACTAAACCGGGATTTAGATAAATTTGAGGCGAAGGGAGACACGTTGTTTGATCGCACCTTCCGAGATAGAGAAGGCAATATTGTTATTGCTCAAATGCCTAATTTACCCATCCTGATTGGGTTAAGCGCAATTCTCCTAAAATTCCTACTTCCAAGTGGCAACCTTCAAACCGCATTCAGTTTAATAGGATTTGGTGCTTTATTTACTTGGGCGTGGCAAGAACTCTTCGATGGGGTTAACTACTTCCGTCGAGCACTTGGCTTAATTGGGTTAGTGAGCTTGATTGCGCTAGGGTTTGTTTAAAACGCTCCAATCCTGATTAACGTGAATTCGACGAACGCGCAAAAACGTGCCATTTCAGCTGTGCAGCGCACGGCTGAAATGGCGCTATCGAACACACGTCTGGTTAAGGCCGTGTTGAGGTTTGAGTGTTAGAGGATTAACCCTTTCTCAGCACTCAAACCTCAGTCCTCAGCACTCTGAAAACACGCCTAGGGTTTAACATCATTAGCGTGTAAGTCCTTGGATTAAAAGGCGTAGCGAATATTGCAATACGGCAATTGCTCTTGCATTAGAGCGCACATAGCATCCACTAAAGACCCCTTAAAGCCGCGCTTATAGCGAACATTGCATCCACCCGTCTGAGAATATTTCGTCTCCTGTAAATCAGGCTGCCACAAGAGTGATTCTGCTTGCGGATGCCAGCCTAAATTGACCTCATGCAAACGATCATTGTGCGTCTGTCCACGAGGATAATCGAGAACAGCAGGTTCGTAGTAAATCTCTTTGATGTTCAACAAACGAGCGATCGCATCAGGCTGAGCGTTGTGCTGTATAGTTGAGGTCGTCAAAACAACCAATCCTCAAAGGTTAGAACACTTCATAGTAATTCCATTTGCAGTATGCATGGGCGAGAGAACCGTCCAAGAGCAGTAGGGTTAACCCACCTGTTCTGGCAAGATCGTGATGCCATATTGAGGAGCGATCGCCATCACCTTCTCAATATCAGCAGACGTCACCTGGGGAGGGGGGGCAGTCGGGTCATTGACTTTCGTACCAATTGCGGCAAAGAATTTCTCAACTCCGGCAGGGGTCGCCCAACAAAGCATTTGAGCCGGAGTCGTTCCCTTATTCACAAAGCGATGAGGTTGACCGGGTGGTGAGTGTAAGAAGGTGCCAGCGTTGGCAATGATGGTGCGATCGCCCAGCTGAAACTCGATCTCTCCGTCCTGAACATAGAACGCCTCAGCTTCATGGCTATGCACATGTAGAGGTGTACCATCTTGTGGCTGGATGACAAGTTCCAGGAGCGCATACTGACCGCTTGTTTCTTCACCAATAGCCTTGAACGTATATAAATCGCCCAATACCCAGTATGAATTTCCTTGATTAATCTGCAATACAATTCCATTCAAATCAGTTGTAGTCATATCAATCTCCTAATGAGTATTGCTGATGCAAGAAATGAATGTCGTAGGGACGTTTCGCACAACATCCCTACGGCAAGCAAGAATGGTAACTATGAATTGCCAGTACTATTGTTGTAACCTGCAATCCAATCCAGTGAAACCCATCCACCACTGGTGATCTGGCCCCAGTCGCCCTGCTGTCCCACAATTTGCACAGGAGTACCATCTGCCAGCGAACCAATCACACCGTAGCTTTCACCTGGCCCAGCGTGGACGTTTAGCGGATCGCCATTGGTGTCCACATAAACATTACTGCCTTCACCAGCACTACTACAGCTAATATTTGGATTTAACCCAAGTGTTTGAGCGGTGACAGGCCCAATAATACCGTCAGTGCTTAGTCCATTGCTTGATTGAAATTGTTCAACCGCTGTTTCAGTTTCGTTACCGTATACATCATCAACTTGACCCACTGGAAACCCTCCTCTCAAAAGAGCACTTTGAGCAGTACCAACAGCAGGGCACTCATCACCGGGTGAAAGAGAGGCTTGAGCTGGGGTCTGAAACAAAAACGATACAGCTGCTACGGTACCCAGCATTCCTAACATAATAGATGGCGAAACGCGTGCAGTTATTGGGTTAAGCAATCGCCCTTTGCTGCTAGCGATCGCTCCGTTAGATTTGATTGCCCTGTAGATAAACACCAAATTTTTCATAGATCCTCGCAGAATGAGTAGGTGCAGAATAGAGTCACTGGACTACTAAAATGAGAAACAACCAAAACACTATTGAGCACGAGTTGAATAATGTTTTGAAGAATATTTAGATGACATGCAAGCTTAGATCATTAGATCTTTATCGAGCATTTCTAATGCACATGACACACCTTCGATATACACTCATGTGGATGTGTCGTTACATCTCATCTAAACTATTTATAGTATTTTCAATTCATCCTACGAACACCAGACATCATTAGCCAGTTAAGATAACGTGTGTTTGATAACGTTAACTCTGCCTTGGTACAGCAATTCTCACTTGGGTTTTAAGCGATTTTCAATCGTTATGGCCCTACGCATTGGCGTTAGGAATGGGTGCAGGGGTTCCACCCCTGCGACGGGGCCTGTGCCCACGCACCCTCTTGTTCTAACCTGAGTGCGTAGGGCCATATAACAAAAATTAAGCCTTTTCAATCTATTAATGTCCCCCATTCATCAAAAAGGTGTTCCACGCAACGCGTGGAACACCTTTGAGAGCTATCACGAAAGCCTACCCACCTACGGGTACAACGGGTTCCAGTAAAGAGGCGATCGCTGGATCTCGGTAATGCCCTTGCTGATGCGTGATGCGAACCGCTTCTGCTAACTGTGCGATGGGCGCATCCTTTAAGCAAAACGCATCGGCTCCAGCCGCTAACGCATCGGGTAAGCTCGTTTGCTGGTCGGGAGAGACTAATATCAGGATCTTAGAGGGAATCACATACGACCCTGCCTGAACTTTGCGGGCCGAGCGGATGAACTTGACCAGATCCATATCCGGCAATGTGCTATCGATAACAGCCACATCCACGTCAATGGACTCCAGCAAAACCAGACCTGTTTCAGCGTTGGTTGCTTCGCTCGCCACCTCAATGCCGGGTTGCGATCGCAAATTCACCCGTAGATTAATCCGGGTTTGCTCATCATCCTCAACGACAGCTACCTGAATAATGTCGTGGGGTTGCTGTACCTTGACATAACTGTCGCATTCCGACGCATCAGCAGGCGCACCACAGGCAGAAATCGTGCCCACAAAATCGATATCGGCTGGACGTTCTCCTTTCAGTTTTGCCATTTGTTCAGCCGACAGAATTCGGGATTCATCAAAGCCGAATTCAATTTCAGTATGAAGTCCTTTTTGCTTCACGCGGCTCAAATTGTAGAAGCGCTTGTTAAACGTCGTTTTGACAAACGCCCAGAGACAGCCGAGCAGATAGCGCCGCTTAAACGGATCTTTCTCAAACCAATACTCCAGAAACTTCCAGCCATAGAAGCGAGCGTAATTGTTCAGCACCCCTTTCAACACTTCCTCACGGGTCATGTTGTCGGGTTTGATAATGGGCGTGACAAAGTTGTAGTGAGAGTAATCGCGGATTTCAACTTTGTCCTGCAAATCTTGAAATAGTTCTGAGAAAGGCCAGGGCGTGTACATGTTCCAGTTGGTCATGTCTGCCTTCCAATCCCGTGCCATTTTGTAGGTTTCTTCAATGGTTTCGGGAGTTTCGCTAGGCAGACCCATAATGAACTGCACTTCTGCCAAAATGCCGTTGTCGCGCAAGAGCTGTACAGCCCGTTTGTTATCCGCGATCGTTGTTTCTTTGCGGAACAGGTTGAGGTTCAACTGTGCAGCAGCTTCTGTTCCCAAAGAAACGTGAATCAGACCTGCTTTGCGATAGAGCGGCAACTCTTTCTCATCGCGCAGAATATCCGTCACGCGCGTATTAATGCCCCAGTGAACGCCCAAATTGCGATCGATTAACTCATTACACAGCGCGATAAAGCGTGATTTGTTAATCGTAGGTTCTTCATCCGCCAGAATGAAAAATCCAACGTTGTAATCTTTGACGAGCCGTTCAATTTCATCCACAAAATGTTTTGGCGATCGCGACCGATACTTCCGCCAAAACTTCCACTGAGAGCAAAACCGACACCGGAAAGGACAGCCCCGCGAGTAGTTGGGAACCGCAACCCGCACATTCAGCGGAGTATACATGTAGGTATCCCAGTTCAACAGACTCCAATCGGGACTGAGCGTATTCAGATCCTTAATAGGTGGATGGGCAGGCGTCGCGACGACTTTTCCCTCGTCTAAGAACGCAATGCCCAGAATAGTATAGCGATCGCGCTCATCGGTGCCGTCAGCGATCGCCCGCAGCAAATTAACCGTGATCTCTTCGCCCTCACCCCGAATGATGTAATCCACCCAGGGAGCCTCGCTCAACACCTCTCGATACATGTAGGTGGGGTGAACGCCACCCATAATCGCTTTGGCATTGGGGCAAACCTCTTTCACCAACCTCAGCGTGCTTTGGGATTTGTAGATCATCGGCGTAATCGCCGTCACCAACACCACATCCGGTTGATAATCACGGAGAATTTGCGCTAATTCAGCATCATCAATATAATTGGCCATTGCATCGATAAAGCGGACGTCCGTAAAGCCTGCCGCTTTTAATGCACCCCCCACATACGGTGCCCAACTGGGAGGCCAGTTCCCCGCAATTTCCGCTCCCCCAGAGTGATAGTTGGGCTGAATCATCAGGATACGCATCGTTCTTATGTCCTGCTTTGCTAATGCTCTCAGTCCCAAAAACTATATAGCTATTTAGCGATTAAGTTCTGACAATTTTTTATAATTTAACGAAACCTGTAACGAAATATTACTTTCATGCATGATGCCGCGAGATGGGATCGGAAATAAAACCAGGGGGATTTGGGGGCTGCGCCCCCAACCAAAGGTGCCACCTCTACACCCCAAATTCCTATTTATGACGAGTTGCATTTAGGGATTCGCAAGCAAATAAAATCCCAACTTCTTTGGGGCGCGGCACTGCCGCGCCCCAAAGAAGTTGGGATTTTATTAAACATCAAACCCCTTAGTGCATCTTCAAAAGAATTGGTGTCATATCCAATGGCGCGATCGAATTCACCTGTGCTTAAACCATTCAACGCAATCGGTTGATTGTTTACTAAAAAATGATTTAGATTTTTCTCATGGAAGATTCACATTGATTCTCGATTTGTAAGCACTCAGAGATCTAATTATTTTGCATTCTCCGGAGACAAAAACGATGAGTCAGTGTTATCTGGAGTGGTGGTTAATTTTCAGTAGTGCGCTGTATTTACTTATGAGTGCTCATCCGATCGCGGCTCAGGTGATTGGAGACGACACGTTAGCAGTAGAGGAGCGATCGCGCGTTACCGGCAATGTGAATGTGCTGATTGAGGGTGGTGCAAGACGTGGTAGCAACCTGTTTCACAGCTTCAGCGAATTCTCGATTCCGGCAGGGCATTCCGCCTTTTTCAACAATCCGGCAGATGTCACTACGATCTTTAGCCGTGTTACGGGTCATTCTCGCTCTAGCATTGATGGACTCATTCGAGCGAATGGAGTCGCTAATGTGTTTCTACTCAATCCAAATGGCATTGTGTTTGGTGCTAACGCTCGGTTAGACATTGGTGGTTCGTTTGTAGCCAGCACGGCTAACCGCATTCATTTTTCGGATGGAATTTCGTTCAACGCCACCACCGATGCAAATACTTCAGCGTTATTAACCGTTAGCGTCCCCATTGGCCTACAGTTCAATCAACACCCAGGCACGATCCAGATTCAGGGACCAGGACATGATTTGTCTGTACAAGCGGCCATCCGCTCGCCCACACAGCGCAGTACAGCTACAGATGGGCTGCGGGTGCAACCTGGACGAACACTGGCTCTGATTGGCGGAAATATATCGCTGCAAGGTGGCACATTGACAGCCGAGCAGGGACGGATTGAACTCGGTAGCGTTGGGAGAGGAGAGGCGATCGCCCTCCGCTCCCTATCACAGGGATTGGCTCTGGATTACTCCAATGTCAATCGTTTTGGAGCGATCCGGCTATCGCACCGGGCCTTAGCCGATGCGAGTAGAGGCGGTTCAATTCACATACAGGGTAATCGCGTTTCTCTTGCCGGGGCTTCGCAACTTCTGATTCAAAACCAGGATCGTCAGCAGGGTGGCAGGCTATCCGTTCGTGCTCATGAGCTGCTAGACATCCGCTCAACGAGCCGCGATGGTCGATTGCGCAGCGGATTGGATACCCAAACACTAGGAGAGGAGGCAGGAGCAGAGATTGCGATCGCTACTCCTCGATTAGTTGTGCGAAATGGGGCCGCCATCACCACTCGTTCATTTGGGCGCGGTGCATCTGGTAATGTCACGATTCGTGCTGCTAATTCTATACAGGTGCTTGGGTTCTCAGCCTTCGACCGTGCCCGCAGCAGCACCATTGGAGCTGTAGCCTTAGATTCTGGAGATGCCGGGAATATCACACTATTCACTCGGCGGCTTACGCTTCGGGATGGCGGCTCAGTTGCGGTTTCGACCCTCGGCAATGGTGATGGTGGAGCATTAACGGTAAATGCGCATGATTCGGTGGACGTCATCGGCGTCAGAAACAATTTTTTGATCAGCAATATCGCCGCCATTACACAGGGAGATGGACATGGCGGACAGGTGATTGTTAACACGGCTCGATTGCGATTACACAATGGAGGAACAGTGAGTTCGTCTACTGTAGCGGCTGGTAGAGCCGGAAATGTGATCGTCAATGCGCGAGATTCAGTTGAAATTGACGGAGCAGCATCGGGTCAAGTTACGGCTGGGGTAGTGTTACCAAGCAGCATTCAAGCATCTGCACCAATTGTCAGTGCAGAGTTTCGCGACATTTTTCAACTGCCACCCACCCCCAGTGGTTTTTCTGGAAATGTCGTCATTAATAGCGATCGCCTCCGAGTAACCAATGGAGCGAACCTTGCCGTGAACAATCAAGGCTTGGGCAATGCTGGAACACTGCGAGTAAACACCAATCAGATTATTTTGGATCGAAGAGGCACCATTACATCTGCAACAACATCAGGAGAAGGGGGTGACATGACTTTTCACATCGGCAATGTTTTACTGATGCGCCGCCACAGCCAAATTACAGCGTCGGCCAGCGGGTCTGGCAATGGTGGCAATATGGCAATCGATGCCCCTTTATTGGTTGCGGTGCCCAACGAAGATAGCGATATTCGTGCTAATTCGTTTAATGCGACTGGCGGAAATATTACGGTTAATGCGGTTAGCATTTTGGGGATTCAGCTTCGCAATCAAGACACTCCTCTCAGTGACATCAGCGCAACAGGAGCTAACTCTGCTCTAAACGGCACTGTCCAGCTTAACGTCGAACGTTTCACTCCACTGCAAGAATTGGTAGAACTGCCATCTACAATCATTGATGCGACCCATTTAATTAGCCAGCGGTGTTCTGCTGCTCAGGCCAACTCCTTCGTTGTGACCAATCGTGGTGGTATCGCCCCCTCTCCTGAACAGCGCTTAGGCAATCCTCCTCCCTGGCACGATCGCTCTTTCCTCCCCCGATCTTCCTTATCTGCCCCATCTCCACTACCATTCTCCACTTCTCCAGCTCCACCGTTGCAAGAAGCCACAGAATGGCAGCTCAGCCCTACGGGAGACATTATTTTGGCAGCAGCGACCCCGATCATGGATCTAAATCAGATCGGGCCACACCTCGATTGTGGTGAGCTGTAAGTCCCATGCGAAAGCTTGTATGTTGGATATCCCAGCTTCTCTGCGATCGCTCCCAACGCAAACGAAGGCGTTTTAGTCTTTCGCTGATCAGTTTGGTGATGGCGATCGCTCTCCAGGCTGGTACCGCAGTAGCAAAAGACAGGATAGGGGCGTATGTCTGCCCCACAATTGTCCGTTGTCAAACAGTAATGACAGGCTCTGAAGCGAGTTCTGAAGCAAGTGATCCGTTCGAACGAGCACGTACTTTGATGACAATCGCTACCCAGTTTGAAGCTCAGGGAGAATGGAAGCAGGCCAGCGACGCCATTGAACAAGCGATCGCCCTACTTCACCCCTTCGCATCAGAACCTAGACCAGAAGCCGCCGTGCAATTGCTGGCTCAGGCGCTTAACCTACAGGGCAACCTGCAATTAAGCCAGGGGCAAGAGTCTGAAGCGCTAACTACCTGGCAGCAGGCCGAAACTGCTTACCGTGACATCCGAAATACGATCGGCATTATAGGCAGTCAAGTGAATCAAGCTAGAGCATTGCAAACGTTAGGCTTGTACAGGCGAGCTGCGATTTTACTGAGGCAAGTAGCGCAAACCTTACAATCTCAGCCAGACTCCTTCCTGAAAGTCAACGCGTTGTGGGAATTAGGCAGAGTTTTCTGGCTATCAGGCGATCTCAATCAGGCGCAGGCTGTTTTGCAAACCAGCTTAGCGCTAGCTGAGCAGTTGCGTGAATCAGAACAGATCAACATCGATGAGGCTAGCTCAATCATCAGCGGTATTCTGCTCAATTTGGGCAATGTTGCTCGCGCTCAGGGTGTCCCGGAATTAGCGCGATCGCTCTATCAGCAGTCCGTCGCAACGGCTCCATCCCTATCTGCTAAAGTCCAGGCTCAGGCTGTTCAATTCAGTGAATTGATTGAGGATGAGCAATGGTCAGCCGCTCGTGACGTTTGGATGCAGATACAACCCCAGCTTGCAGAACTGCCGCTGAATCAAGCTGCGATTTATGCGCGAATTAACATAGCACAAAGTTTGATGACCTGGAGCGATCGGGAGCGTGAGAGAAACACGAGTATTTTAGCCTCTTCCTTTTCTCTGGCTCCAGCACCTTCAGACATTGCGCGCCTGCTTGCAGCAGCCGTTCAGCAGGCGCGAGATCTGGGCGATCGCCGTGCCGAGTCGTATGGGTTGGGATATTTGGGGCATCTATACGAAATGATGCAGCAGTGGGATGATGCTCAAAAATTGACACAGGCAGCACTAGACTTAGCGCAAAGCCTGAATGCACCTGACATTCTTTACCTCTGGAATTGGCAGGCGGGTCGGTTGTGGGTCGCGCAAGCCAAAACAAGTGAATGGGCGGAACGGGCGATCGCCAGCCATAACCAGGAACGCGCCATTGCGGCGTATGCAGAGGCTATTGATCGGTTGCAATCGCTCCGTCGTGATTTAGTTGCCGTTAATCCAGACGTACAATTTTCATTTCGGGAAGGGGTAGAGCCGATCTATCGCCAGTTTGTGGAATTGTTGCTGCGATCGCCCCAGTCGGGTCAGCCCAGTCAGGCGCATTTGCGACAGGCACGTGAGGTGATTGAGCTGTTGCAGTTGGCCGAATTGGACAATTTCTTTCGAGAAGCATGTCTGAATACCAGTCCTGTAGAAATCGAGCAGCTTGATCCCCACGCGGCTGTCGTTTATCCAATCCTACTGCCGAATCAGATTGCTGTGATTGTGTCTATTCCAAATCAACCGCTGCACTATCATGAAACCAAATTACCGCAAGCGGATATAGAACAGCTTATCAATCAAATGCGGCAGTCGCTCAGGCCCAATTCTTTTATTGAAGACCGACTGCCAATCGCGCAACATCTTTATAATTTACTGTTGCGATCAACTGAATCAATATTAACGGCTAATGATATTAAAACCCTGGTGTTTGTGCTGGATGGTTCACTTCGCAATATCCCAATGGCAGCGCTGCATGATGGCCAGCATTATCTAATCGAGACGTATAGCATTGCGCTAACACCCGGTCTGCAACTCCTCCCATCTCAACCCTTACAGGGTCAACGGCTCAACGTGTTAATTGCTGGCTTAAGCCAAGCTCGTCAAGGCTTTCCGGGATTACCAAACGTGACTATTGAAGTTGAACAAATTAAATCAGAAGTATCGGCTCAAGTATTGCTCGATCAATCTTTTACTCATACCCGCTTTCAAAATCAAATTAGCTCACGTCCCATTTCAATTGTTCACTTAGCAACTCATGGGCAATTTAGTTCTAACGCAGATGACACGTTCGTTTTAACCTGGGATGACCGAATTACAGTGAAACAGCTCGATCAAATCTTGCGATCGCGAGAAGGTCGCCTCAATCCAATCGAGTTGCTGGTGTTAAGTGCCTGTCAAACGGCAACGGGCGATCGCCGTGCCGCCTTAGGCATGGCAGGAGTAGCCGTGCGATCGGGAGCACGCAGTACATTAGCGACATTATGGTCAGTCAGCGATCGCTCCACGGCTGCACTCATGGTGATCTTTTATCGGGAATTAAGTAAATCTGGAGTGACCAAAGCAGAAGCACTCCGTCGTGCTCAAGTAGCATTATTACAGCAGACCGAATATCAGTCTCCTTTCTACTGGGCACCTTTCGTTCTTTTGGGAAATTGGCTTTAGTTAGATATGCGTATACAGTAGCGTTATTAATCCGGAGTGTCTACATGATCTGGACTCACGTTGCACGTTATTTGGCATCTGGTTTAGCAAGCCTGGCGTTAGCGCAAAGTATATCTTCTATGGCGATCGCAGACATATGGCGATCGCACCCTCATCTTCCCATCGCTTCTAAAGCAGATATAACAGAAAATTCTACTGCCAGTTCAAATATCAGTTCAAAAAAGAGTGTGTTATTTATTTCTACCGCAAACCAAAAATTGTCGCATATACAACGCAAACAAACGAGTGGTGATTTACCACTGCCTCCCCGAAATCCGACCAGTTCATCTGCCGGGGGACGACGCGATGGCACGACATGTCTTCAAGACGCTGCCACCTCTACTGGCGAACCATCTCTCACGGCCCTCAGCCCAACCTTGAAACCAGGACTCACCTTATCTCCACATCCCACCTTCCTCATTTACGTACCGCCAACCAGCGCCCAAACCGCAGAATTTAGTCTCCGCACATCGCAGGATCAAGGGGTATATCGAACAACGATATTGTTAAACCATACTCCCTCAATCGTTAGCATTAGTCTGCCTGCTGATTCACCCCCCTTGGCGATCGGTAGCACCTATACCTGGTCGTTTAATCTGATTTGCAATCCGAATGATCGAATCGAAGATCTGTTTTCAGTTGGCAGCATTCAACGCATTCAATCTAATCCGATACAAACGCAATCTTTAGATCAGCTATCTCCCGCAGAGTTGGTATCGCTATATCACGCGTCAGGGATCTGGTACGATGTCCTTGCGGCCCTGTTTAAGTTACAGCAAACCAATCCTGGCGATCCCGCTATCAACCAAAGCTGGTCAGATCTACTACACATCGGTGGCTTTGGTGCGATCGCCCCTCTCTCTGTCACTCCTCACTAAACTACTATATGTGGGTCGTCCTCAAGCATCGCATTAGCCAGTGGAAATGCGTTTTCATGATTGCAGCCAGTGTGGCTGGAGTGATTATTCTGCTGCGTCTTATGGGCGCATTGCAACTGCTGGAACTGGCTGCATTAGATCAATTGTTTCGCATTCGCCCGATCGAACCTGCTGATCCACGCATTGTACTCGTCACCATTAATGAGTCAGATCTGGCTACTGTGGTAGATTGGCCAATGTCAGATGCAACGCTGGCGCGTTTATTGCAACAGATCAAACAACAGCAGCCCAGAGTCATCGGACTAGATATTTTTCGAGATCTGCCTGTCGGTACAGGGTATCAAGATTTAATCGACATTTTTGTATCCACTCCAAATCTGGTTGGTGTGGAAAAAGTGATTCGAGATGCGGGTGGCGAACGGATTAAACCACCACCCGGTTTAGATCCACAAAAACAGGTTGCGGCTAGCGACCTGTTGCTAGATATAGATGGCCGAATTCGCCGTAATTTACTGTCCTTGAATCAAAAAAATCAACCTAAATTAGGGCTGGGTGCGAAGCTAGCATTTATGTACCTGGCTGAACAGGATATTTTCCCAAAAAATGTGAATCAGAGTAAAAATCAAATTCGGTTTGGGAAAGCGCTGTTATCACCACTGAAGTCGAATGATGGTGGGTATGTCAATGTGGATGATGGTGGATATCAGATTCTTGCTAACTTTCGTAGACTCGCACATGGATTCCACGTTATTTCCATGACTGACGTGCTGCGCGGGAATATACCGACAACCTTGATGCGCGATCGCATTGTTCTCATTGGAGTGACTGCCGATAGTTTAGAAGATCGCTTTTATACATCGTTTAGTATCGATTCTGGTACAGCACAAGCAGGTGTGGAAGTTCATGCTCAGGTCACCAGTCAATTGCTAAGTGCGGCCCTGGATGGACGTCCCTTACTGAGAGCCTGGGCTGAACCGCTTGAGTGGCTCTGGATTACTATTTGGGCAGGAATTGGAGCCGTGTTGGGATGGTCATCGCGATCGCCCCAGCGCACTGGAATTAGTCTGCTGCTGCTGGGGATAGGGCTATTTGGCCTTGCTTATTTATTGTTTTTGACAGGCTGGTGGCTGATTATAATTCCGGCACTTCTGGCTCTGTTAAGCGCGACTATTATCAGCAGCAGTTGGCTATTGTGGAGTAAACTCAATCTCTCAAAGAAACAGTTGGAAGAGTATGCTGAGACTTTAGAAGAGCGAATTCACGAACGGACGCTGGAATTAGAACAAGAGAAAGAACTATTACAGGCCATTGTCAATCATATTCCAGTCATGATGACTTTGTATGATGCTAAAGGAACCATTTATTTTGTTAATCAAGAGTTAGAAAAGGTTTTAGGGTGGTCGAGTGAAAACATTAAATATATTGATTTAATGGCAGAGTGTGTTCCTGATCCACAGGAGCGACAGCAGATTCTAGAACACATGACGACCACCCGTGGCCAATGGCAAGATTTCAAATTGTGCGATCGTCATGGCAATTCGATCGACACCGCATGGGCCAGCGTTCAGCTTTCGAATGGGGTTAATATCGGCATCGGTCAAGACATGCGCGAACGGTTGGCGGCCATTCAGCGCGAACGCAAACAGGCAGAAGAAGCCTCCATCTTAGATGAGCGCAACCGCATGGCGCGAGAAATCCACGATACGCTGGCGCAAGCCTTTACCGGAATTATTGTTCATTTAGAAGCCGCTTTTCTCAAGACAACCGATGATCCGCAAACAGCCCAGCGCTGTATTCAAACCAGTAGCGACCTGGCTCGATTTGGACTGGCAGAGGCTCGTCGCTCTGTTCAAGCACTCCGACCTCAACTGCTAGAAGACGGTGATTTGTACAGTGCGCTGAGCCGACTCGCGTCCCAGTTATTCTCCTATACAGAGACTCAGGTAAATTGCGAATTGGTGGGAAATGCTTACGCGTTACCATCCGATGTAGAGGCTAATTTGCTACGGATTGGACAAGAGGCATTGACGAATGCAGCCAAGTACGCAAAGGCCACAGAAATACAGATTGATCTGGTGTATGAACCAATGCAGTGTATTCTGAGGATTAAAGATAATGGGCAGGGCTTTGCAACTAACGTCGTATCGGTCAATAATGGCTTTGGGCTACTCGGTATGGCCGAACGGGCAGAACGAATGGGGGCACATCTGACCATTCAAAGTGCACCAGGGCAAGGAACAGAGGTTTTTGTATCCGTAAACTGTGAGTAATCCTATGAGCAATATCATTCGGGTTTTGATTGCAGACGATCATCCCATTGTGAGCCAGGGATTAGCCGTTTTGCTAGAATGCAAACCAGACATTACGGTTGTTGGACAGGCGTGCAATGGACGGGAGGCGATCGCCCTATTTCGGCAACATCAGCCAGACGTAACGCTAATGGATTTACGAATGCCTGAGATGAGTGGAGTAGAGGCGATCGTTGCCCTCTGCGCCGAGTTTCCCGATCCGCGCATTATCGTTTTAACGACCTATGATGGCGATGAAGATATTTATCGCGGGCTGCGAGCAGGTGCAAAGGGCTATTTGCTCAAAGACACTAAACCGGACGAATTACTAACCGCGATTTACGCCGTACACAGCGGCAAACAGCACATCCCCTCTGAAGTGGCGGCCAAACTGATCGAGCGGATGAGCACACCAGAACTCAGCGAACGAGAATTAGAAGTGCTGCATCGAATGGCAACGGGTATGACGAATCAGGAAATTAGTACAGCTCTTAACATCACAGAAAGCACCGTTAAATTTCACATCAACCGAATTTTGAGCAAGCTAGGCGTGAGCGATCGTACTCAAGCCGTCATCATGGCACTACGACGAGGACTGGCTAATCTTTAATACAACTGAACTTAAGTTCAGTTGATAGCTCACCTTAAAGCTAGCGATCGCCTACCAATTTAAGATTAAAATGCTCAACCCAGAGTTGGCGACACCCAAGAACTGAACCTCTAGAGTGAGGATAGTCAATCCGAGGAGGTTTTATGCCAATCTCCACTCCAGAGGTTCCTTACGATGGCCAGGGCGATCGATTGCTTGTGCCCGTTTCAAGCCGCGATCATATTCGAGAGAGCGTAAACGCTTCAGTGGTTCTCGTTGAATACGGTAATTACCAATGTCCTGATTGTGGTGCTGCACACCAAGCTATTCAAACGCTTCAACACCAGCTGAATCATCACCTGCAAGTTGTATTTCGTCATTTCCCTCAAATACGCCAATATCCCCAGTCTCAAAAAGCAGCCGAAGCGGCTGAAGCAGCAGGGGCACAAGGACAATTTTGGCAAATGCACGACACTTTATTTAAACATCAATATGCGTTAGACGATAGCTCATTGGTTGAGTATGCAGACGCATTGAAGCTGGATATTCCTCGATTTCTCCGGGATGTATCAGGTCACGTTTATTTGCATCGAATTATCCAGGACATGGACAGTGGTCACATTAGTGGTGTTGTCTATGCCCCAGCTTTATTCATCAACAACATGCGATATCGCGACGCTCTAACCGTAGAAGCACTGCATAACGCCATTTCAAACATCTGTGCGTTTTAACAACAATACTCTTTTCTGTAATTTTGAGGTGAAATTATGAGCCAAGCACCCAGTTTAACAGTTTCCCAATTAAATTCAGTTGTCTCGCTCGAATGTCATCGCTTGCAGAACGAACTGCGTTTAAATTCAACATCATCACTCACATCGTCACCTGCTAAAGCAACTCGTAAGCGAGGCGTTATTCTAACTCAACAGGGCTGGCAAAAGTTACAGCAAGCCGGAGTACTACACGACAATTTTGGCAAGCGATATACTCATGAAGAGTTAAGCGAGCGATCGCTATTAGATGCCCGCACTGTTAGTCGTGTTTTAAGCTGTGAAGTGAAGGTAGATAAAGGCACCTTAAAAACTTTCTTTCAGGCATTTCATTTGCCGTTAGAAGCAGGCGACTATATCAAGGTTGGAGATC
>DATNPS010000424.1:0-13022 GCA_036703095.1 Crinalium sp.
ACCCGCAATCAGTGGCGGTGCAAATCACCGCAGGTGAGTTTGCACCGCCACTGATTTGCATAGTGAGAATTTGCATAGTGAGAAAATTGCTGCACTCGTAGCTTTGTACAGACATTGGCAAGCTAGTTTGGTAAGCTATCGGGGGAGCGATCGCTCTCTTTCGTCACCGTCGAGTTGTTTGCTAATACGCTATATGGGCAAAACTCTCAAAGCAACGGCATGGTTCCTGATTGCACTGGGGGCGATTAACCTCTCAGGACATGCAAATGCCCAGTTGACTGGCTCATTGACCGTTGAAGTGGATGGGCTAGACAGTCAGGAGGGTAATCTCTGCCTCAAAGTGTTTTCGGGTAGTTCAGGATTTCCCAATAGCAATGAAAGTGCTGTGGAGCGAACCTGTGTGGCGATCGCCCAGCCCCCGTCTGAAACATCCCCTTCTGAAATTACATCAGACGGTTCTTTATCAGATGGCTCTTTGAGCTATACCTTCAACAATTTGCCCTTCAATACCTATGCTGTTGCGGTCTATCACGATCGCAATGGTGATGAGCAGCTAAATCGGGGAGCATTTGGAATTCCGTCAGAAGGCTATGGATTCTCAAACAACGCGCCTGCTAATCTCGGCCCGCCAAGCTATCGAGACGCCGCCTTTTTGCTAGCAGGCCCGAATACAACAATCCAGATTAAGATCATTTATCCGCAGTAGCAAACTCGCGTTCCTCATGCGAAGCAACGGGGAATTCTTAGAATAAGGGGGCCATACTTTACGATCGTCTCGTTCGTTGAGCGGCCTTTCGAGGTTCTGTAATTTTTCTGCAAACTCCGCGTTTAGCAAAGAAAAAAATAGATTGCCAATGGCAGAGTAGTAAAGGACTTACTTTTATCAGCCTGCGTGCAACTAACCATTTACCCTTCATCCTAAAGAATCTGTAACGTTAAGGTCGTATGCTCCCGAACCCGTCATCTATAAATTCTTCAGTTTCTCAGCCAGAGGTTCAGAAACACGTTCCGGTAGGGATCGCGTATTACATTCGTAAATTGCTGCGCCAAAATTTAGATCGTCTAACGTTTGTTGTGGCTAGTGGGGCAGGCATTAAGGCAGATCCTCTGAATGATCTCAATGCGGTGATTGAAAGCTTATACCTTGAAAAAGAAGAAATTGTTGCGGCAGTTAAACAGCTTGAATATTTGTCGCTCCTGCATCAATCTCTTAGCAGTCAGGGTGCGCAATATCGGCAGGAACTTCGTAAGACAGAAGAAGAGCTGTTTTGGCTATTGGGTTTCAAACTGCAAGAATCGCTTCAGCAGGGCACCATTCTGGTGGTTGACGATACCCCTGTAAATCTACATCTTTTGTCATCTGCCTTAACACAACATAATTACGACGTTATAACCGCCATCAATGGCACCCTCGCGCTGCAAACCGCGATTAATCACAAACCTGATTTAGTCTTGCTCGACATCATGATGCCAGGAATGGATGGCTATGAGGTTTGCACCCGCTTGAAAGCCGATCCGCAAACCCGCGATATTCCAGTGATTTTTATTAGTGCTATCGATGATGTTTTCGATAAAGTGAAATCATTTGGGGTGGGTGGAGCCGACTATATTACCAAGCCATTTCGGATTGAAGAGGTGTTGGCAAGGGTCGAGCATCAGCTCAATATTCGGAATTTGCAGAAACGACTGGAAGAGCAAAACGAACGCTTGCAAACCGAAATTCAAGAGCGCAGAAAAGCGGAAGCACTGTATCGCAGTATTTTTGAAGATGCAATTGATGGTATTTTTCAAACTACGCCAACTGGAGAATATATTCGGGTGAATTCGGCTCTGGCTCGCATTTATGGCTATGATTCGCCGGAAGAGTTGATGGAAAATATTAATAACATTTCGCATCAGCTTTACGTTCATGCGGACCGTCGAGATGAATTTTTAGATCGCATTAAGCAACAGCAAACGCTGATCGATTTTGAATCTCAGATTTACCGCAGAGACGGCAGTATTATCTGGATCTCTGAAAGCGTTCGGCGTGTTGAAGATACAGACGGAACTGTACTGCTGTATGAAGGAACGGTTAAAGATATTACGGCCCGTAAGATGGGCAGTTCATAACCTAAAAGCTCGATTTTGCGTGCGTCAGGCGCACGCAAAATCGGGCTACCGAATTTATATTCAAAACAAGAAATAGCGCTGAGCCATCGGTAACACTGTCGCAGGTGCACAGGTCAGTAATTCACCATCCGCTCGAACCTCATAGGTTTCAGGATCGACCTCCATCCGGGGAGTCGCGTCGTTGAGCTTCATATCGCGTTTGGTGAGTTTGCGAATATTGGACACTGCAACAGCCGTCTTCTGTAATTTAAGGCGTTCTGGAATATCGGCTTTCAGCGCTGCCTTGGAGACAAAGGTCAGAGAGGTTGCCGTTCTCGCGCCACCAAAGCTAGCAAACATGGGCCGCATGTGTACAGGCTGAGGGGTTGGGATACTGGCATTAGCATCTCCCATTTGTGCCCAGGCAATCAGGCCGCCTTTCATCACGATTTCAGGCTTCACGCCAAAAAAGGCGGGTCTCCAGAGACAAAGATCGGCTAATTTACCAACTTCAACCGAGCCGACATGCTCCGCAATTCCATGCGTAATGGCCGGATTAATGGTGTACTTTGCGATGTAGCGCTTGGCACGGGTATTATCGTTGCGATCGCTATCCTCCGACAATGCCCCACGCTGCACTTTCATCTTGTGTCCAGTTTGCCAGGTGCGAATGATCACTTCGCCAATCCGTCCCATTGCCTGAGAGTCCGACGAAATCATGCTAAATGCGCCCAGGTCGTGCAGGATATCCTCAGCGGCGATCGTCTCTCGCCGGATACGCGACTCGGCAAACGCCACGTCTTCTGGAATGCCGCGATCCAAATGGTGACAGACCATCAGCATATCCAGGTGTTCTTCCAGCGTATTCAGCGTGTAGGGACGAGTAGGATTGGTGGATGACGGCAGGACGTTCAATTCCCCGCAAACCTTGATGATGTCGGGCGCGTGTCCGCCGCCTGCACCTTCCGTGTGATACGTGTGAATGACGCGATTTTTGAAGGCAGCGATCGTGTCTTCCACAAATCCAGCTTCATTCAGCGTGTCGGTATGAATGGCAACCTGCACGTCATAGTCATCGGCGACATCCAGGCAGGTATCGATCGCAGCGGGAGTGGTACCCCAATCTTCGTGGAGCTTTAATCCGATCGCTCCGGCTTCCACCTGTTCCTCTAATGCCTGGGGCTGAGCACTGTTGCCCTTGCCTAAAAATCCCAGGTTCATCGGAAACGCGTCTGCCGCTTGCAGCATCCGGTACATATTCCAGGGGCCAGGGGTGCAGGTAGTAGCATTGGTTCCGGCGGCAGGCCCGGTTCCACCGCCAATCATAGTCGTGATGCCAGAGGCGATCGCCACTTCAATTTGCTGGGGGCAGATAAAGTGAATGTGAGTATCAATGCCTCCTGCCGTCAAGATCATGCCTTCTCCGGCGATCGCTTCCGTGCCGGGGCCAATCACAATATTCACATTGTCTTGAATGTAAGGATTGCCAGCTTTCCCAATGGCGGCAATCTTACCGTCCTTAATGCCAACATCCGCTTTGACAATGCCCCACCAGTCCAGAATCAGGGCATTTGTAATGACCGCATCTACGGCTCCATCGGCATTTGAAATGGGGGATTGCCCCATGCCATCGCGAATGACTTTGCCGCCGCCAAACTTCACCTCATCTCCGTATGTCGTGTAGTCTTGCTCGACCTCAATGATTAAATCGGTGTCTGCCAAACGGAGGCGATCGCCCACTGTCGGGCCAAAGGTTTCAGCATAGGCACGGCGATCCATCCGATAACTCATAACATGTCCTCAACCACAGCGTTTGTTCTCACTAAAGCGCAGCAATTCTCAGTCTGTAAATCGGGGCCGTGCAAGCTCGCCACAGGCGAACTTGCATGGCCCCGATTGCGGGTTTGGCCGCGCCCAACCCGCAATCGGGAATTGCTGCTAAAGCGGATTGTCTCAAGCAAACAGCCCGTAAATTGTACGTTTCGTGACGTAACCTGGAAAGATTATCACGCTGTACTAGCGGAATGATTCAATTTGCTGAAAAGTTAAGGATTACAGCGGCAAGTACATGGACACAATATTTCACACCTTTAATTTAGATCACTTAGAGAATGGTCTATATTGATGGCATTCTGAACCTTTAAAGCGGTTTTTGGCAGCGAAATACCCAACCATTTTTGTCGGTTCAATCATTCGGTTCAATCATCATGAAAGGGCATAGGCTGAGTTCGGTTGACAACCGATCGCGATCGCAACAGCGTTTTCTTTTCTCGATCCTGTTGCCAATTTTGTTGGTTCCAATTGCTGTAGAAAAAGGTGCGATCGCCCAGGAATTTTTCCGGCCTGTCTGGGAGGGCAGCACAACTGCCCTGAGCTCCTGCCTGACCCAATCGTCCTCATTTCTATGGGCATTTAGCGCACTGTGTTTGATCACGCTCATCGTGACTGTAATGTATGGCATCACTCAGCAGCGATCGCTCAACCGAGTTCAGCAAGGTCAGGCCAATAGTTTATTTCAGCTGCAAATTCTGGAACACATTCATGATGCCGTTGTGGTGACGGATTTGGATGGCCATATTACCCATTGGAATGCAGGAGCCGAAAGGATTTATGGCTATACCGCTACAGAGGCGATCGGCCAAAATGCTGCAATGCTGTATTTCCCAGAAGATTTGCCTCTGATGGCATCCCGCGTCATGATTCCGTTGAGGCAGCAGTCTGAACATGAGGTTGAACTGCCCAAACGCCACAAGTCAGGCAAACTCATCCAGGTTGCATTACGGCTATCGTTAATGCGTGATGTACATGGAACGGCCATTGGTATCATTGGATGCTCGAATGACATTACTCAGCGAAAAGCGATCGAACAGGCCCTACAAGACAGTGAACTGCGGCTGTCTCTAGCTTTGAACGCTGCAAAAGCTGGCATGTGGCAATGGGAGATGGAGAGCGACCAGGCCATTTGGTCAGACGAAAATTTTCGCCTGTTGGGATATGAACCGGGTAGTTGCGAGGTGAGCTATGAAAACTGGCTGCGAGCCGTGCATCCAGAGGATCGAGCTGTTGCCGAAGCACAGATTCAACAGTCGTTAAAACATCAAGCGGATTTGAATTTTGAGTTTCGCGTGTGTTTACCGGATGGAACGGTGCGGTGGCTGGCTGACATTGGTCAGGTGACATGCGATCGCTCCGGTCAGACAACCGGGATGATTGGAATTCAAATTGATATTACGGAACGAAAAAAAGCAGAGTTAGCGCTACATCATTTTAATCAAGCGTTAGAAGCCAGAGTGCAGGAACGCACGATCGCCTTGCAGCAAAGCGAGGAAAAGTTTCGCCAACTGACTGAAAATATTCGAGAGGTTTTCTGGCTACAAGATCCAGATCATGAACAACTGCTGTATGTTAGCCCTGCGTATGAGCAACTCTGGGGGCGATCGCTGAATGAACTTTATGTGTTTAATCAAGCCTGGATTGATGCGATTCATCCGGACGATCGCGAACGGGTGCGGATGGCGATCGCGGCGATCAAAGAGCAGCCGTATGACCAGGAATATCGCGTGGTTCACTCAACAGGTGAAATTCGCTGGATTCGCGATCGTGCTTTTCTCATTCGAGATCAGACTAACAGAGTGTACCGAGTTGCCGGAATTGCAGAAGATATTAGCGATCGCAAACACGCAGAAACCGCGTTGCGTGAAAGTGAAGCAAAATACCGACATTTGATCAACAACCTGCACGCTGGTGTTGTCGTCCATGCTCCCGATACGCGCATTGTGCTCAGCAACGCAACGGCCTGTGATCTGTTGGGGCTAACGATTGATCAGCTGATGGGTAAAACGGCGATCGATCCGGCATGGCATTTTTTGCGTGACGATGGCAGCATCCTGCCGAGCGAAGAATACCCGGTTAATCAGGTGCGATCGACTAGAAAACCCATCCGGAACTATATCGTAGGCATTCATCGTGCAGCGGATTCGATTGTTTGGGTACTCGCCAATGCGTTTCCAGAGTTCGATGCCAATCAACAGCTTCAGCAAATTGTGGTGACGTTTATTGACATTAGCGATCGCAAACGTGCCGAAGAGGAATTGCGACAAGAACGCAATTTGCTCAGTCGCATTATGGAAACCAGTCCTGCCGGGATCGCTGTAGTGGATGCCGAAGGTCAAATTATCTTTGCCAATACTCGCGCTGAGCAAATTTTGGGATTATCTAAAAACGAGGTAATAAGCCGTGCCTATAATGCTCCGGATTGGTATCTTCAAAAAATTGATGGTTCTGCCATTCCCGATGATGAGTTGCCCTTTAAACGCGTGATGCAGACCGGAAAATCTGTTTTTGATAGCCAACATGCCATTCAATGGAGTAATGGACAGCGCGTGTTGCTATCTATCAATGGTGCTCCTTCCTTTAATGCCGCTAATCAGGTGGATAGTGTTGTGTTCACGATTGAAGATATTACAGAACGTAAGCAGTCTGAAGAGGCTCTACATCGAACGCTATCAACCAATCAAGCTCTACTCAATGCAATTCCAGATCTCATCTTGCGCGTAACTCGTGACGGAATCTATTTAGATGGCATTCCCACAGAAGATGTATCGCTGGTTGCTCCCCTGCATGAATTAGTGGGGAAGAGCGTGTGGGAAATGCTGCCAACCAATCTGGCGCAGCAGCGGATGTACTATATTGAGCAAGCCTTTAAGACGGGTACTGTGCAAGTTCATGAGTATCAGTTTTTTATTGATGGAGAATGGCGCGATGAAGAAGCGCGAATTGTGGTGAGTGGCAATCATGAAGCGATTATTTTAATTCGCGATATTACCGATCGCAAACGAGCTGAGTTAGAAATTCGTCTTTTGAATGAAGCATTAGAAGCTCAAAACCGCAATCTAGAAGCACTCGTAGAACAACGAACCGCAGAGCTGATCGCCTTCTTTGACGCCATACCCGATTATGTGTATGTGCATGAAGGTCGAGAGTTGAAATTCACGTTTTGCAACGATCGCCATGCTCAACTGTTAGGGTTGGAATCACGTCATCAGCTCCAGTACAAAACGCTATTTGATGCATTTCCAGAGGCTCAGGCGCGTGGGTATGTTGAGCAAAATCATCGCATTTTGGATTCAGGAGAACCGATGCGATCGCTAGAAACCTGGGATTTACCCATTGGTAAACGCTATTATGACACGATCAAAACACCTTTAAAGCGAGCCGATGGCCGTGTTTACGGGTTAATTGGCGTCACGCGCGACATCACGGAACTGGTAGAAGCCCGTCAGTCTTTATCTGAGCGCACGCTACAGCTTGAAGCTACCAATCGCGAACTGGAATCGTTTTCCTATTCGGTCTCGCACGATCTGCGTGCTCCGCTGCGTCATATCAGTGGCTTTGTCAATGCCCTGCGGCAACGGCTAGAGGGGCATGATTCGCTTAATGATGCTAAAGTGGCTCATTACTTGCAGGTAATTGAAACCAGCAGTCAGAAAATGGCGCTACTGATTGACGGATTACTCACCCTCTCTCGCATTGGGCGACGGCAGATGGAGTGTAAGCCAGTGAATCTACGGGTGCTGGTGGATGAGGCGATCGCAGTCATCCAGCCCGAAGTTCAAGACAGCTATCCCGTCGAGTTCATCATTGGTGACCTGCCGACCGTCAACGGTGATCTCACTCTGTTGCAACAGGTATTTCGTAATCTCATTAGCAATGCCGTCAAATTTAGCCGCCATCATCCGACGCCGCGCGTTGAAGTGAACAGTCTGACGGATCAAACGCTTTTTGTTAAAGACAATGGAGTCGGGTTTCAGATGGAGTATGCTGATAAGCTGTTTGGTGCGTTTCAACGACTGCACGCTCAAAGCGAATTTGAAGGAACTGGCATTGGACTGGCGATCGTACAGCGCATTATTCATCGGCATGGGGGCACCATTTGGGCCGAAAGCCAGCCCAATCAGGGTGCGGTGTTCTACTTTACCCTAAAGTCTGGAGAAAGTCGTGAACGTTGAGCCAACGCGGATTTTATTGGTTGAGGACGATCCGAATGATGTGGAGTTAATTCAGCTCGCGTTGGATGAATATAACTTTGTCAATCAGATGGATGTTGCAGTTGACGGAGAACAAGCGCTGCACTATTTGTTTGGTCGAGATGGAGAACCCTCCGTCTACGCACTACCGCGTTTGGTGTTACTGGATCTCAAGCTTCCCAAGCTTAACGGCATACAGGTTTTAAGGGCGATTCGTCAGCACCCGCACACACGGCAGTTAGTCGTGGTGGTAATGACGTCTTCTGCTGAAGATCAGGATTTAAAAACATGCTACGACCTGGGTGTGAATAGCTATATTGTTAAACCGCTTGATTTTCAGCAATTTATCACTATAGCCCGTCAGGTGGGGTTTTATTGGATGATGTTAAACCGATTGCCGACCTTCGACTAATGCGCATTCAACCAATACGAAGATGGGTGTTCCGCGCGTCGTGCGAAACACCCATCTTCGCTATTTCAGCCACACGTCGTGCAGCGAAATGGCGCTATCGAATCTATTAACCCTCTTCTGAGTCGGCCTCGCTGGCGGCAAGCCCCTCTTCACCGTTGGTTGGAGGCACCAACGCCACAGCGGCGATCGCATCATCCTCATCCAACCGCTGTACTCTCACACCTGTAGCCGCACGAGACTGACAGGAAATCGCGTTAACCGCCTGACGAATGATGATACCCCGATTGGTAATCAGAATAATTTCGTCTACTTCGTTAACCACCAGCAATGCAGCTAACTTGTCTTCAGCTTTGCGGAATTTGATAGCGCGTAGACCCATCCCGGCTCGATTCTGCAATCGGAATTGGGAGACTGGCACTCGCTTGCCCAAACCACCTGTGGTGATCACCAGCACCCAGGGCCCCTGACCTGTAGGCACTTCTTCTAGCTCCTCAGTTTCCGTATCCACGGTGGGAGCTACTCTTTCCACCATGTCAGCGACCTGACTGGGCAAGATGTCCATACTGATCAACTCGTCGCCTTCGCGCAGAGACATCGCACGCACGCCGCGTGTCGGTCGGCCCAGCGGACGAAGCTGCTCGTGGTTTGCCCGGAAGTGGATGGCCATACCCTTACGGGAGCCAATCGTAATGCTATCTTCGGCACAGGCCAACCGCACCCAGCGCAGCTGATCGCCTTCCTCCAACGAGATGGCAATCAAACCGTTGGTACGAATGTTGCTGAAAGCAGAAAGCTCTGTTTTCTTGATGTAGCCCTTCTGAGTCAGCATCACCAGGTATTCATTGCTGGTGAACTCGGTGACAGAAACGATGGACGTGATCTTCTCATCGCGAGGAATGGGCAGCATTTGCACAATTGGTATCCCGCGCGAGGTACGTGACCCAGTCGGAATTTGATAAGCTCTGAGACAATACACCACTCCCCGGTTGCTGAAAAACAGCACGCTGTCGTGGTCGTTGCAGGTGAGGAAGTGCTCAACGCCATCATCTTCCTTCATGCGGGTGCCAGCCTTACCGCGCGTCGCCCGATTTTGAGATTCAAAGGCGCTCACGGGCATCCGTTTGATGTATCCCTGTTCGGTCAACAGAATGATAGCTTGCTCGTTGGCAATCAGGTCAACATCGCCCAATTCGCCTTCAATTTGCTCAATCACCGTGCGGCGCGGCGTGGAATGAGTTGCTTTGAGCTGAGCCGCTTCCGTTTCGATAATTTGAAGGATGCGCTCCCGCCGAGCCAGAATATCTTCCAGGTCGGTAATTTTAGCTTGCAGATCGTTGTGCTCTTGCTGAATCTTCTCGGCTTCCAATGCGGTTAAACGCCGTAACTGCATTTGCAGAATGGCATCCGCTTGAGCTTCAGACAGCCCGTATGTGCTAATCAACTCTTGTTTAGCCGTTGGCACGTCTGCGGCATGACGAATCAGCGCAATGATGGCATCCAGGTTAGACAGCGCAATCAGTAATCCTTGCAGCAGGTGATCCCGCTCTTCCGCTTTGCGCAGTTCATATCGGGTGCGGCGGGTGATTGTCTCAATGCGGAAATCCAGGAAGACTTCCAGGAACTGCTTGAGACTGAGCAACTGCGGCTCGCCGTTTACCAGGGCCAGCATGTTAACCCCAAAATTGGCCTGGATCGGGGTTTGCTTATACAGGTTGTTGAGCACCACACGAGGATAGGCATCTCGCCGCAATTCGATGACGATGCGCATTCCGTCGCGATCGCTCTCATCTCGAATATCGGCAATCCCTTCCAGCCGACGCTCGTTCACCATCTCGGCAATTTTTTCGATCAGCGCTGCCTTATTGGTTTGGAACGGCAATTCCGTGATGATGATGGCTTCGCGATCGGGTCGTCCTCGTTGCTCGATCGTTTCAATGGTGGCTACCCCACGCATTGTGACAGAGCCACGTCCGGTCGTATAGGCTTCCCGAATGCCGCTGGTGCCTAGAATCTGCGCTCCGGTTGGAAAATCAGGGCCGGGGATGTAGCGCATCAATTGATCATTGGTGATTTCGGGGTTATGGATCAACGCCACAACTCCATTAATCAATTCACCCAGGTTGTGCGGCGGAATGTTGGTGGCCATGCCCACGGCGATACCCGACGAGCCGTTGAGCAACAGTTGCGGAACGCGGGCAGGCATCACCAGCGGTTCCTGTTGCGACCCGTCATAGTTGCTGCCAAAGTCAACCGTTTCAGACTCAATGTCTTGCAGCATCGCGTCGGTCGTAATAGGCCGCAAACGACACTCGGTATATCGCATCGCGGCTGGGGGATCGTTGTCAATCGAGCCAAAGTTGCCGTGACCATCGACCAGGGGCGATCGCATCGAAAAATCTTGAGCCATCCGTACCAGGGCGTCATACACCGCCGAATCCCCGTGTGGATGGTATTTACCGATGACGTCTCCCACGACGCGAGCACATTTACGGAAGGGGCGATCGGGTGATAGCCCTAATTCGTGCATCGCATACAGAATCCGACGATGCACAGGTTTCAGACCGTCCCTTGCATCTGGTAACGCCCGACCTACAATGACGCTCATCGCGTATTCAAGGTAAGACCGGGACATCTCGTTCCGCAGATCCGTGGGAACAATCCGCTCCTGAGGGGTGCTCATGCGCTAAAAAACTCCAATTTTGCGACGATTTGGCGGCTACTGCTCAAAAAGGAAAATAGATGCAATTGAGTCTGCTGTGAGCGGCCAAATATCGTGGGTTACTTACGAAATTTTAACACAATTTGGCCCCCTCTGGGGTGAATAGTTCGCTGGGCTACCGTTTGTCTAAATCAAGCCAGCAGGGCATTTGAGGCTCAGGAAAGGGAGTGGCCATTAAAACCGTTGCTAGCCAAACCAAACTTGCGAATGCAGGTTTCAAAATCCCAATCTGTCGAGGTGGATATTGTCTGTCTGGATAGCTACACCTTCAGTCGCTAGGCTACGGTTCCCAAACCTATTGTTGGAGACACACAAGAAGCCTTGGCCTGGTGTGATGATCAAGGACAGCGGTATTTAACAGCAGATGAACTGGTCGCTCAAGAACACCAGCGCACAGAACGATTAGCAACTCGGCTGCGAGAATTGGGGGGTTGATCCAGATACACTGGCTTGATCCGTGTTGCTGTGCAATGGTCTAGAGTCAGAATGAACCTATTGCGACCCTTATGACTGTCTCTACGATGAGCCTCATTGGCCCTATTCTGAATCGTGCCCTCGCGGGGCATGATCTGACTGAATCGGATGGTGTGGTGCTGCTGCGGCAAACTGATCCAGAGGCGATCGCAGCCATTCGAAATACCGCCGATCAATTGCGTCAGCGGCAGGCGGGCGATACCGTGACCTATGTGATCAACCGCAATATCAACTTCTCCAACATTTGTGAACAGCACTGTAGCTTCTGTGCGTTTCGGCGCGACGAAGGTGAGGATGGAGCCTACTGGCTGGATGAAGCGATCATTCTGGAAAAATCAGCGGATGCCGTTCAGCGAGGGGCGACGGAAATTTGTATGCAGGGTGGGTTAAATCCCCAGGCCAAAATAAATGGGCGATCGCTCCCCTTCTACACACGTCTCATTCGCACGATCAAAGATGCCTTTCCTGTCCTGCATTTGCACGCGTTTTCCCCTCAAGAGGTGCAGTTCATCGCCAGAGAGGATGGCTTAACTTACGCTCAGGTGATTGACGCATTCCTGGAAGCAGGTGTCGGTTCGATGCCCGGAACGGCTGCGGAAGTGCTGAACGATGAGGTGAGAAAAATCCTTTGTCCTGAAAAGACGAAGACGGCTGAGTGGTTAGAGATTGTGGGCACGGCCCATCGTTTGGGGATGCCCAGTACGAGCACCATGCTGTCGGGCCATATTGAAACTCCGGAACAGCAAATGCGCCATCTGGGATGGTTGCGATCGCTCCAGCAAACGGCGGTTCAAAATGGCGATCGTGGCATTACCGAGTTCATTTTGCTGCCATTCGTCGGTCAGGAAGCCCCCAAACCCCTGCGCCGTCGAGTCGGTCGCGATCAGCCTGTATTAGCCGATGCGCTGCTGTTGATGGCCGTCGCGCGGATTTTCCTGGGAAATTGGATCGCCAATCATCAGCCCAGTTGGGTCAAGTTGGGATTAGCAGGTGCCACTGAAGCTCTAACTTGGGGATGCAACGATATCGGAGGCACTCTGATGGAGGAACACATTACCAGTATGGCTGGAGCACAGGGAGGAACCTGTATGGAAGTTGAGACCTTGCAGGGGGCGATCGCCTCTCTCGGTAGACCCTTTCAACAGCGGGACACCCTTTACCACTCCATTCAAAGTGAAGCCCTTCGTGGAGCAGCTTAATTCACCATGAATTCAACCAGCAATTCTCACTATGTCAATCGGTAGCCTACAAACTTGCCTGCGGCGAGTTTGTAGGCTACCGATGGTGGTTTGGTGGGGCC
>DATNPS010000443.1:0-18761 GCA_036703095.1 Crinalium sp.
TATATCGGCTCAAAAGAATTGCGAAAGTTAAGGCAATTCAACAAATCAATGAGATCGTTGATTAAGCTTATAGAAATGACTGGTGGACTATAGCGAGAGCAGGACAATGCCACACCACAGTATGGTATGCACTGCTGCAAACGGGATAATCGGGAACAATATTGATTCCCTTCTGGCTTCTTTTACAGGTGTATACTGGAGCTTCTTGAATAGATTGGTTCTTAGTGTATTTCAAATATGGGATGTCAAGATTTACAGCCATCTTTAACCGTTCAAGAGCTGGCTGAAGTGCGATCGCTCCACATTCAACAGCGTGCTGTACGGCACAATAAAATTCATGCAGCCGGGGATAGAACGGGATGAGGGAACGTAGTTTAGGAAGAGAATCACCTGCCCAATCCAATCCTGATTCAATTAAACGACAGGCTTCCTGATAGCCGGGAAGATGTGTTGCATTTGCAAAAGCCATTAAACCCAATACATTAGCATTCACGCAGCAATCAATAACATTCGCACGTTGAAAATCGTCTGTCAGCCAGGTTAGAAAACTTCCGGGAACAATCCATTGTGGGGAAATTGGGGAATGATGAGTTACACGATGTTTGAGCAGAATTCGACAAATGATCTGAAGCAGATCTCGCTGGTTTAATCGTCCATACCGAGCCAGTTCTACAGCCATGATTGCTGTGTCGTCTGCATCAGCAGGAACTTGTATAGCCCAAGAAGGGCGCACTTTAGCAGGCCAGAAACCATATGCGTTAGGCATTTCCTGCGACACGCAGCTTTCTATAAACGTGAGTGCACGATGTCTTACAGAATCAAGTTCTACTACTGTAGAGAAATGCCGAAGTTCTCGCAATACTAATGCTGTAACAAATCCATTATCATCAAGCTGTGTTCCTCTTGCCGATGTGATGGTAGATAGAAAAGCACCGCTGGGCAGTTGCCATTCAGCAAGTTGAGTAGCAAGATCAGAGATATTCATGCGTTAATTGGACGAACACCGAGACTAGGAACAATAGCTCCTTCAGACGGCACGATAAATCCCACCATGCCATGATGTGTAGTGCAGAAATTGCGATCGCTCAATGGTTGTGTGATCTGTTGATAAATACTGCTATCCCACCCCTGTTGGCTCGTCAGTTGGCTGAACTTGCGGCGAATGGTAGCATCCCCTCCCCAAAGAATCCGCGTAAACAAAAACAGGCTAAAAACGGGTAGCGCTCCTTTAGAAGAGAAGGTATAGCTGATGCCAATCGAACCGCCTGGGAGTTTACCGCGCAAGGGATAGCCATAGCTTTCCTCTAGCAGGTCTAAAAGCTCTTGTGTGCGATCGCCCAATCCACAGTGCGCCATCAGCGTTTTTAGATGATAAGTGGTGGCATCGGTAACGCGAAAATAAGCTTCGAATTGCTGTGAGGCTAGATTGTATCCGATCATGCGGAGCGGGACGAGGCGATCGCTCAATTGAGGCTGAGGGATTTTCAGCGTGCCAAGGGTTTGCTCTATAAAGGAGGTAGTTTGTAGAGGAACTTCAACATAAAGTTTGTAATTGTCATGGGTAGCGCTGTGCCGTCCTCCCACCCAAACTCCATAGTGCAAATCTGCGTTGTACTGAAGTGTATGGAATGTGTTAATCAAGCTTGAGGGAACAGAATGACCGAGTCGATCAAGCTGTTTACAAGCCATTGACAGACGATATTGAGGTGATGTTAGCGGTGTACCAACTTCGGTCGTGTAGCGCAGATTGGTATCGGCAGACGTGAAGGCAAATTCCAGGGGGAAGCCATCGCCCGTGAGAGAACTTCCCTGCCATGCGATCGCTTCATCGGGTTCGCGATACATTTCCTGGAGTAATATGTGCAGTGCCAAATCTGCACGCTGGGCAGCAGGAGGCATCGTTTGCGCAAAGATATCTAAACAGGATTGAATTTCAGCTCGGTGAATTGATGCAACCGTTGCAATCATGATAAGTGACCTATTTAATCTGCGAGTCCAGGTGGAAATCGAGTTGAGCGTCTTCTCCTGAATTAACCTGAATTTGTTGAGTTTGCGTTGGAAACCCTTCTGCATTGACCATGAGTGTGTAAAGCCCTGGTGTCAGATTGGTGTAGCGATACTCTCCGGTGGCATTGGTGCGGGCAGCAATGTCGGTATGGGTAGGACTGCTCCCCGTAAAGAGAACGGTTGCCTGAGGAATAGGGTTTCCTTGAGGATCGGTGACTCTACCGTAAATGGAGTTCATAGTTGAGATTCTTTGAACGTGGAGCTACACCAGGTGTCTTGACTGACACCCGGTGCTTTCAGAGTTTAAGGTACTTCAGCAATCCAGTTCACAATGTTGTTGTAAACTTCCTGATTAATACGAGTGGCAGAATTTCCGGCGAGATCACCGTTCGTGTGAATGCCTACACCATAGCGGTTGCCATCTGCTGTGCGAATCCAAACAGGGGCACCACTTTGACCGCCAGCCGTGTCTGTTTCATAGGTTAACACTTGAGGGTCAACATCTTTTAGCGTCTTGGAGTGAAACCATTGGGTTCCATCAGGTTTGTCGCCAGGATAGCCAGACAGGTTTGTCACGATCTGAGTGAGTTCATCGTCATTCTTAACGGCATAACCAAACCAACCCACTTGATCCCCATAGCGACAGGTTTCGGGAAGCAAAATTGCGCCGTAGTCGTAGTTGCGATCGCGACTATTGATCCACCCCATTACGCTCCGTAGGTTTGATGTGGTGCAGGAACCAAAGGGACGATCGCTGCCATTGCGTCCGGGAATCACTTCAATCTGACTTGCCCATCCTCCCTGGTTGTGCATATAAACGCAGTGTCCAGCTGTCAACACCAGGCGAGGTGCAACCAGCCAACCTGTACCAATCCACGAGGTGCCATCAGCAGCGGTAATCAGCAGTGAGCAGATGCAACGCCAGGGATATTCATTGGTGCGGGTTACTTGAATGCGATCGTCGGTACCGATGACAACTTCCATTACTGAATGAGAAGAGCGAGCTAGCGCACGAGAAACGGGACTGCCATAGCTACCCCAATACGCATCCAGAAGTTGCACCGATTCAGTTGCTTTGGATTCACGCGCAGCTATGGCAGGAACCGGAGCAGTGACTTCAAGATCTTGAGTTTGCGATCGCTCCATTTGCCCGAAACCCGGCTCAGATTTCATTCTGCTGATTGCATCCTGGCTAGAGGCAGAGTCTCCAGGATTGAACTCCTGCTCTTTGGGTTTGCGCTGTCCTTTAGATTTACGACGCGTCAATTCTGCATCTCTTTCCTGTTGGAAAAGCTGTTGAATTTGCTGATTATTATTGGACTTGATTGTGTTGACCATTGTTTCTCCTAAATCATTGAAATAGTGTTTCAGCTACAGATGTTCTCCAATAAAAACCATTGTTGAATCTGTAGTAACTGGATCGTTTCGACGAACGGAATGATCTACTCCCAAAATAGTGATCTGAAATATATACGTCTTTTGCTGAGGATTCATTCGAGCAATGCGTAACTGCTGTGAGATAGGATTTTGTCCTTCAAAGCGTAACCGTTCTTCTCGCGTGTACTGGTTTTGGAGATCTTCGTATTTCACATCCACAATGAGCATCTGAATTGTAGATGCATCATAGTTGGGGAAAAACTCAAGATTGAGCGAGCTTTCAAACGGATCGTTCACTGCGATCGTAGTCGCTTGAGTTGTTGTCAGTAAACTTTCTCGCACCGATCCATCTTTCAAGTGATGAACAAAGCGATAAGAATATATGCGCTGTTCTGGATGCGTGAGCCGCAGTCGCCAAAATTGTTCGCCTGAGTCTGGTTTAACAGTGATTACCGTTTCGCGTGACCAATTTCCGGGATCTTCGTAATGTAAATACACATCGGTTGAGTCCAAAACACCTGCATCCATATCTCCTGGAATGACTTTAATTTCTAAAAAACCAAAGTCATTAAATGGATTGAGCAACAGCGTGCGATCTTGTGTAGGACGCGATGGAAATTCGTAGCTAAACGCATTGCCATCCCAACCCGACAGTGGATCAAAGTGATATTGCACCTGATAGCGATAGCCTAAATCGAGCGATCGATTCATGAAGAAAGAATAGTGCTGCTCTTTAGGACTGGTGTGATCAAACGTGAGATCTTTGTGTTTCAGAGTAGCAGGTTCATCAGGACTGCCATAGTCTAGCGCCACATCGATCGCAGTCAGTCCAAGGCGCTGCAAATCGATAGGCGCATCTACAGTCACGTCAATTTGGCGGAAAAAAGGATGGTCGAGATCGACATCAATGAAGTGTCCAGTCCCCACCAAATCTTTGGCCAATAAACCGATCAACCCCTGAGGTGAGTAGGTGCGTTGTACTGCATCCGTGCGGTTGTATCGAAGCGTGACTGTTTTGTCTTCAATTTGCTCAATTTTCTTGAGGCTGAAGGCTAACCTTACGCCTATCGGGGGTTGTTTATTGGGTTGCCCACCTGTCGTTTGTCCACCCGTTTGCCCACCCGTTTGCCCACCTGTTGTTTGCCCACCTGTTGTTTGTCCACTCGGTTGCCCACCCGTTTGTCCACTCGGCTGTCCACCTGTGGGTTGACCGCCACCACTGGACTGCCCTCCACTGGGCTGTCCCCCGTTAGGTTGATTGGCAGGACGAGAGAGCGTCGCTCGAAGGGCGATCGCTGCATCTCCATTGACCATGCCCCGAATGACGGCAACCCGGTCGCTTGGGTCACTCGTTCGGCCTGCGGCAAATGCATCGGCATGTCCATGAGCTACGCTAGAGAGAATGGTGGCGGACGTGCCGACGATACCCTCTGCAACCTGTCTACGGCGATCGCTCAACTGCTGGTTACGCTGTTGCATTTGTGGGGTGTTGTTGCCTTCATAGCTGGCGTAGGCATCAATGCGAACTCGTTTAGGGGTTGCCAGCGAATTTTGAATCCAATCGCGCAATGCCGCAGCACCGCGAGAACCACCTCCAATCGATAGAGCATTGCCTGTACTGGCCTGAAAACAGCTGTCTAAAGGCGTTGTCGCATTGTTCAGATATCTCTGATAGGAAGCACTGGGCGGATTCGTTGACCAGCCTGGTTGCAGCGGTTTGTCGAAATCAAAAAATAGATAGAAGGATTCTTCCCGCACCTGTGCAGGATAGTTTGCTTCAATTGGCAGATTGGCACCGGGAGGAACGTCCAACGTTACCTGACGCTGTGCATTTAAAGTTTGCTCAACGCCGTTGATCCGCACTACTGGAGGCTGACTGTCACCGACAAACGTCAACGTTACTTGCGTGCCATTTGCAGCGGGAGTATGGGTAATCGTATACCCAGGACGCTCCGGCGTAACGCTGGTAATGGCGAGTTGATAGGGCTGTACTCCATCTGTTTCAAGCGAGGTAGTGACCTGGTCACGCATGGCGATCGCAGCTCGTCCTGATCCTGCTGTTTCAGGCATTTCACCTCCAGTGGACGCTCCACCACCGGATGCTCCACCACTAGAAGACGAACCACCACTGGACGAACCACCACTGGACGTCCCGCCACTGGTTGAACCGCCACCGGAAGACGAACCACCGGAAGTTGAACCACTGGCATGACCACCGGAAGTTGAACCACCAGAGGCATTCCCACCACCAGAAGTTGAACCACCAGAAGTTGAACCACTAGAAGCATTCCCCCCACTGGATGAACCGCCGGAAGTTGAACCACCAGAGGCATTTCCTCCCGCATTTCCACCATTGGACGAACCACCAGAAGTCGAGCCACCACCCGAATGACTGCTACCGGAGGAACCGCCAGAAGAGGGTGAACCACCTGCGTTGCCACCGTTGGACGTGGAACCACCGCCTTGCCCATTTCCGCCTCCGGGAATGCCAGGAATTCCTCCCGATCCACTGTTATTGTCGAAGGTGACAGGGGCGAGGGTGGGTTTGAACCATTCATTGAGCAAAGATTCTTTGAAAAAATCTAAGGCCCATTTCTCTTTGTCGGCCTGATCTTGTGCATTTGAGAAGTTGATGACTTTGATTTGAATGACACCATCCTGTTTTAGCTTCTCAAACGCCATATCGATGCCCGCTTGCAGATATACAGGAACACCGTAAATGGCCCCGCCAGCGCTAAAATCCACACCGAAACTCAAGTGATCATAAATGCGCTTATAATTTGCTGTAATTTCAACTTCGAGGGCCGGACGCAGAGCCGTGTATTTCAAGTCATAAATGACCCCAACGGGCTTGCCTCCCTCCTGAAACGCCTGTCGCAAAATAATCGCTCCCTCTTGGCTGAGAGTGAGGCTGAAGACGGCGTTATTGTTGCCGCCAAGTGCAGGCTTCGTGGCACCGAGAATTTTTTCAACGGCGCGAAATGCACCGGGAGGTGCAGGTTCAGCCGTGGTGCCACCGCCCCCCTGCAAATCCAGCGCTACGACCTGTACCGTACCTTCATCAAAGGGAACGGGGGCAAGGCGTGGACGACCACGAGTCACAGAGGCTAACTTACCCAGAATTTTTTGTTCCAGGTCTTTGTTGAGTTTCAGCTCGACTTCCATTGTCAGGAAGCCACCTCCTGAAACGCCGCTATTGGCAACGGCAGGACGATAGGTAATCAGGGTGAACTGCGGGTCTTCGTCCGGGCCGCGCTGCGCCAGTTCGACGGGGTTGGGTAAAAACCAATATTGCTGGGGATCAGCATGGTCGGCAAAGACCGTGATCCCATCAATGGTCATTGTTTTGCTGCCAAGTTGTAGCATGGCACCTCCTTACAGGAATGGATTGATGTCTTTCACATCGTTAATTTCACATGGTTGAAATGACGGGAATGGCGGCTAGCTCACCTTTACAACCAGTTGTTCGCGATCGATCGCACCCAAATCGGTTTCTCTGGACATGCCGTTGGTGTAGATGGTCTTGACGATGCAGGAATAGGCTTGCTTCTGGGCATCGGCGTAATCGTACTCAAACAGATCTTTGTCCTGGGATGAGTTGAAGGTAAAGGTGTCGGCAAATCGTAACCCTGCGTCTGGATCTTCGTAGTTCAGCTTGACCTCTAAGCGAGCTACATTGCGATCGCCAAACTCCACAGGTTCCGGCTGCACAGTGACAATCCGATGGCCTGCCATATCTGCCCGCACAAAAATCTTGTCGCTCATCGTTTCGGATGGGGGCACTTCGATCAGGCGATTATCAGTTAGCAGCAACCGAATCACGTAGCTGACCAATCGTTTTTCAGGATTGACCAGATCGACTGAGAAGTTTTGAGGTTTGCTGGTGTCCTTATCAAAGAATAGAGACTGATTAACCCAGATATCATGATCGGGATCTTCGTAGGATAGATCCACAAAAATCATGGAAACTAGGCTCCACGTTACCGCTGGAACAACGGTCACTGTTCGTTTACGAGGAGTTGGATTGGGGATCGTCAGGCGTTCTTGAGTTGTCGTTGTCCACTCGGTTTCGCGATCGCTAGAATTTACCGATCGATAGATCAGCTTGTAATCAAACGCATCTTTGTTTTTGTCTAAACGAAATCGTTTCCAGGTTACTTCTGGTCGTTCAGACTTGAGGACAAAACTTTCCTCAAGATTAATTTGTTTCTGTGGATCAACATATTTCACCCTCACTTCAACGGATGAATAGTTATTCCACGGAAAGCGATCGGTCACACTAATTTGAATATCATCCAGGAAATATAGATTTTCGCCTCGCGGATTGATCTCAAACTTATCGCCCGTTGTAACCAGTTCTGGAGATTGCAATATGCCTGGACGCTCTGCTGTATCCACATCTTTGAAATTCACCCGGTAGCTGTAGCGTACCTCGCGCTTCATCATCCGGTTTTCTAAAATGCTGTTCCAGTGAGTGATTCCCGTTGAATTTGTTGCATCTAAAAGCAGTGTTTTCGGTTCATTACCATACCAGAGGGTTAGGTTTACTGAATCGACTGAATCATTGGCAAAGTTGATGAGCGATCGCGCCGATATCTCCCGCTGCTTAAACCAGGGATCGTCCAGCGTAATTTCACGAATAAAACGGTTCAAATCCACTGTTCCCTGACTATCACGCAGGAGTTGGAACATACCTCGCAGATGGGCCTGAGGATAAATGCTGCGACGCACCGTTGTTCGCTCATTCATCGTTAAATTCATCCGCTTCTGGCCAATTCGAGTGATATCCACTTTTTTGTAATGGAACATCGCGGCCCCTGCTGGAGCAATCTGACTGAGTCGCTCAACCGTGTCTAAAAATTCATTGTCTTTTTCTTTGATGGGATCAAGACTAGGCTCAAAGAAGTTCTCCAGAACCATATCTTTAAAGTCAGCGATCGCCTCATCACGTCGTCCTAGAACTCCTGACGAGTCTTCACCTTCAGGAATAAACGTATCGACATTAATTTCAATCACTCGGTCTTCAATCAGCTTGTCAACAACGGTGTCAATCTGTAGTGAAGAAAATAGAATTTCTGCTCCAAAAGATTCTTGAAAATGCGTTTGTACCCGATTCCAATCCGCCACAATGCTGACATTATAGGCAGGACGTAGAGCCAGAAAATCAAGGGAATAAACGACCCCTACGGGCATGATTTCTCCCTTTAGCGCATCTTCAATCACGATCGCCCCTGCGCTATCCAATTGCACTGAAAAGATTGCCTGGTTATCGCCATACAGGGCAGGTTTGCTGTAGTGATCTAGCTTCAAAACGAACTGCGGCTGTCCAGGGGGGGATTGGGGTGTTGTTCCTCCGTTGGGGGACGTTCCGGGTGACCCACCTGTAGCGTCAGGCGTCTCTTTGCCCAGAATCATCAGTCGGACATGTCCATCCTCCACCATCACTGGAGACAGACGGGGAGCATTTCTCAACCCCTGCAACTGTTGCAACTGCTGCCGCACTTTGTCTAGCGTTTCCGCGCTAATACCCAGGTTGACTTCAAAGGTGAGGAATCCCCCCGATCCTGCTTCTCCGCGATATTTGAGCAACGAGAGTTGAGGAATGTCCTGCCCGACAGCTGAATCAAATTCAGTGGTCAGATGGGGCATGGCAGGCAAATAGTGAAATTGCTCTGGGTCTGCATGATCGGGATAAACCGACACGCCTTCAATAATGTAATAAGGAGGATTAAGATAAAGCATCGCGGCCTCATTCAAATAACGGTTGGGGTAGACACTGGGTGTTTTCAAAACACCCAGTGTCTAAGGGGTTAAGCTACGCGGGTAGCTCCAGGATGATGGTGCCGTCTGCTGTAGCAGGTGGGTTGATCGGCTTCTGCGTACCATCCGTCAGGTAATACACAACCTTGTAGGTGAACTGGTTCTTGTTCTTATCCTTCAACTCCATCTTCCAGGTCTGCATATCTTTCTTCTGGGGGGTCAGGATATAGTCTTTCGTTTCGTTGATGTTGTTGGATGTGTCCTCATAGCGAAGTGATACTTTCACCAATCGCAGCTTTGTCCAATCCAGCAGGTCGGGAACGATGGTTACTTCCAACACATCCTGAGCTGCCTTGGGCACCAGAATGGTGTCCGTTAGCGCAGGAGTGTCTGGAATTGGTTCAATCGTGCCATCCTTAAAGGCTACTGTACCGCTGTAGGTGACTTTGCCCAGTGTGGAACTGATGACAGGGAATGACCAATCAAAGAAGGGAGTATCTTTGCTGAGCGCGATCGCCTTTGTCAGGGTATAGCTGTTCTTTTCGTCCGCATATTTCAGATCGAGATACACCTGGCTGATGCGGTTAACGAAATCGCCTACACCCCGGATTCCAACAGTCTTGCGCCCACCAAAAGGATCTTGGATAAATAGGTGTTCAGATCGTCCTTCATTTTCACTGCCCTCCAGTTCCTTACCATCTTTCATGAAGTACTTGACGTAGTACTTATAGTTCTTCCGCATCGGTTGGAAAATGACTTCTTGAACCAGATGATTGGGAATCGCTTTCGTCAACGTGAACTGATCTTCAAATGGTTCAATACCGTCATCTTCATACTTCAGCGTGACTAGAACGGAATCTACGTCATTCCAGTTAATATCGCCTGCGGAAACATTCACTGCCAAAATTCCGATGTCATCTACACCAATCGTCAGATTACCTTCGTTGGTTTCAATCTCCTCAGACTGGAAGATGCGGCTCTCACCTCTATAGTTGACCTGATAGCTGTACTTGTATTTCCAGTTGTCATTTTCGACATAGGTAGCGAAGTGCCCCACTTCATCTGGTTTACGCAATACCACTTCACCCTCTGGAGCGTTGGGGGCCAGGTTGGGCATGGGGCGATCGCCATAGAGTAACTTCACTTCGACACTGTGAATCGGCAGTCGCTCAAAATCAGCATTCACATAGGTGTCTACTCGCAGTTGACGGAAGAATGGATCATCCAGATCAATCGTTTGAGCATAATCTTCCCACTTGAGGAAATTGCCATCCTTATCCTGCAAGTTCGTGATATTTTGCAGTTGTCCTTGAGGAACCAAATTCCACTCAACGGTTTGACTTTCTTTATAGAACAGGTTGAAGCTGGAGATCTGAGTGTTGCTGATATCGCGGGTGACGTTCTCAATTCCTTCGGGTAGTTTGCGCTGATCTTCAGGAACGGGGGCGATCGCTTTAATCATGTTGCGTTCCACAGCATCTTCCAAAGAACGGAAGGCCCAGTCGCGCAATTGCGATTTAATCTTCTCGTCTGTCAGTCCACCCCAGTTGGGTTCAATTCCCATCGATTCGGAGGAAATCATTTGCTCCCGCACGGTTTCGCGGTAGTCATCTTCTCTCCACAGGTGCCAATCTACATCAATAGTTTGATAGAAACTGTAGAACTTTGATGCATTAAACCATGCATTGATCGTGACAGGAGGTAGTTTAGCCCAGAAGTACAGATCATAAACGACAGACACAGCGCCGCCTTTCCCCTGCATCGCCTGTTCAAAGAAGGTGGCTCCTTCTGGCGTAAACTCCAACATGAAAGTGGTGATGTTATTGCCGTAGAGGGAGGGTTTGCCAGGATTGTGAACCTTATCGACAAACGTACCATCAGCACCAATCACAAAGAGTTGCACTTCCCCTTTGGTGTAGGTAATCGTGCCAATTTTGACCGGAGGAGCTTGAATTCCTCGACGGTTCGCTTCTTGCTGTACCTGTGCAGTCAACACCTCCATGATTTTGGGCATTTTGTCTTCGGGTACTACAAATTCTGCATCAAAGAGTGCTGCACCACCACCCTTACGACCGTCGGGACGATCGATCGGGAAACGATATTTCAGGAAGCGAAACGCAGGCGTTCCGTCTGGATTCAACCGATAGCGAGGTTTTTCTGGTACTAGATAAAAGACTTCAAAATTAGAATCATCTCCGTAAACCGTTACACCTTCAATTTGTTGAACCTTATCAATCAGCAGTGTCATTGAGTTCTCTCCTGAGTTGTTGAAATTATTATTGTTTTCAGGTCGTTAGTTTGCCGTGAGAACAATGTGTGGAGATGTCGTCTCTGTCATCTCGCGTTTTATGAAGTCACCGTTTTCTAACGTGACTTGCCATTCGTATTCCAAAAAACCTTGTAGGGTATCGCTCCGACTGATGACAAACCAGGTTGCTTGCCAGGGGCGATCGCGCAAGTAAATCGTCGTCTCATTCGCAACTCCGTCTCCATCGGGACGGTAACGCAACCAAATGCGTACCTTCTTTGCTCCCATTTCTTCTAATGCAGTAGCGTCTACTGTCACCTGCGCCAATCCTAGATCGGCGGGAGAAAGCGCTAGCTCTTTCGATCCAGAAAGAGTGAGTTTCTTAGCGTACACTCCGCCAAAGGAATAGCTCGTCTCAACATCAACTGACTCATCCTGACGAAACTCAGGCCGCTCAGCAGAAAAATCTGGTGGAGTTAACGTTATTTTCCTTGCCCCTTGCTGAAGCATAATCAGCTCAATCGGGACATCCGCAGAAGGAAAGTTAAGACGAACGGGGAGCGTGAAAGAAGGAACAGGTGAGAGGGTAGGAGCGGGTGACGGGGAAGGCACTACGCCCGATGCTAGTTGAATCTGATCCAGTCCGCTCCCCTGTGTGAACCAGGTTGCGACGTCGGTTGTCAGATTTAGGGAAAGCTGTTGGGGTTCAGTATTCGTGACCGTTATATCTAGATGAGTAATGTCAGGAATACGTTCCTCACCCTGTAGAAACTGTAGAAGTAGCTCTGCACTTTGGATTAAAACGTGAGTCTTAACCTGCTCGATTAATCTGTTTGAAGCGTTCTGAGACGCGTTTACTGTAATCTGTAGCTGACCTTCTGAAATCACTTGTTCCAGAACACGTTGGACTTCTTGCTGATCAAGAATTCTGCGGGTTCCTTTGAACTGAGTCATGATGTTTGAAGCATCGCCCGTTAACTTAGCAGAGGCTTCTACAAATCCACTCAAGGACGCGCAGTATTCAATTTGCAAAAAATTCTCTCGTCCATTTAATGCGGCTGCTACCTGAGTCTGTCGCTCGGCGTTGAGCTGTGCGTTAAAAAGAGCAGTATAGGGTGGGAACCCCGACGATTTGCTGGTCGCGATCGCCTCCCAATGGTCTTCTCCGTCTCCTAACAACAGCGCAACGTGCTGCACTGTTACCGGAGCAAAGGCTAACCGCAAAACATCAGGATTTTCTACGTTTTCGTGTTGCGCAATTGTTTGACGCAATGAGTTTAGTAGCTCAGACGGTGCATTCCAACTGACGCTGAGTTGCAAGAATCCTCCTGTACCAACGCTGACCAAATTGATTATAGGATTGCCATCAGTGTCACGCTGCGGCTGAATTTGAAGCGGTAAATAGTAATAGGACAGAGGCTGATCAGGATTCGGGTAACAATACACCCGTTGAAATTCAAATCCATTGGGAATCTGGATGTTCATAACCGTAGACTCGTAGATAATGCTGTCTGAATGAAGTCTGTGAGTAAAGACTGGGAATTCTGTGAACTAACGCTAATTCAATAGCGATCGCTTCAAATGCTTGTCAGGGCAGCTTTTGTCCTTCAATTTACGTCACAACCGTTAAGCGGTTTGCCAAACCTGCCCCTACCACCGCTACCATCTACTTAAAAGACTGTTAAAGCGTATAACTGCTTGAATTCAATTTGAACTCAGTACCTTGAACCTGAAACATCGACGTACCAATTACATATCTGGATTAAATCGATGAATTGTGCAAAGCGTTAGAAATTAAGGTTCAATTTACTTCGACAATTGGTGTGGGAGCGATCGCCTGAATCACCAGTGGCTCAAAGGGCGACTGTATGGCTGACCATTCAGAAACGGTTTCAGTGAGAGGTGAGTGAATGCGATAGCGAAAACCAGACTGAAAGGGCGATCGCGCCAGATAGCTCCAGGTTTTGCTGGGCTGATTGGGTGTAAACGATAGAATCGTAATTTCGTCAGAAGTCTCAGGGCGACCTTCAGGCAGAAGGGCGATCGCAAATAGCGGCAGATTGTCGCTGAAGCGTACTTGTAACGTCACCGAATGAGGACCATATTCCCGAAATGAGTGAAGTCCTAATTTCAAACTTTTTGCGGGAAACGTGCCCACACTCAATACTTGCTGAGTTTGCGGAGAATATGCCGACATCTCCAGCGTCGCACCTTGAGTACCTTTTGGAAACGCCAGTGCAACAGACGGCTGCTGCTTGTTTAACTCAAAGCTGCGTTGCAGGGGAATGTCTGCGTCCTGCCAGCGGCAAATACCCTGAATCGTCGCTAATTCCAGCAGGGATGCAAATGCTTCGACGGTAAAAAATGTGAGTGGAAAATCATCTGAACTGAGGTAGAGCAAATTGCCCTGACACAGTTGCTCCGTTCCCTTTAATTTACGGATTCCCTGCGAGTCGCTCAACAGTGCATAGGTTATTGCGGTGTATTTGGGCGGTTCCACTGGGGAAAGCCGGAGGATGGCGATCGCTGTATCATCTGGAGGTTGAAACTCCACGGTTTGTACCACGGCTTGCGGACGGAAGGGCAGAAACGGAGCCGTTCGCAGCGTCACGCCAACGGCATCTACCCCCGGACGATATTCTGGCAAATTTGCCAGCACCAAGATGGGCAGCATTCCGCTCGATAAAGATGGCACTACCGTATTGCGCACTAGCGCATCCAGCCCGAACTGTTGAACGGCTTGCTGAACTGCCTTCAAGGGGTTCAAACTAAACACAAACGGACGTGCCGTTTGCAACGGTTGGGTCAAATCCCATTCGGTCATTCCGTCGCTTACGTCTGTCACTGCACTGAGTTGCAGATAGGATTTTCCAGGATGGTCTGGAGCAGCAACAAATTCGCCAAAGTGAGTGCGTACCCAATCCGCCATCGTTTCGGCAAAGGTGACGACATCCTGCACGTCTCCCACAATCTCTAGAGGTAACAGGCTGATCTCCTGTCGAAAAAAATTCTCTAAGTCTGCTCTTGCGATTCGTCGTTCTGCATCACTCAATCCATACAGTGACTGGAGCAATCGCATCGGATTAAAACGAACTTGCAACGGCAATCGGGGTGCTACTCCTACCAGTTCCATCTCTGCCAAAGCCGACCACAACAGCGTCCCTCGTTGCAGCGCCTCTTTGAGTAACATTGCGGTTGCAGCCGACAACTTTAGACTCAGGCGAACATTGCCTAATCCATTCCAGGCCAGCCGTAGAGGGGTTTGCAATTCAGCCGGAAACTCGATTCCCTCCGCAGCAGGCAACAGCCGCAGATAGCCTGTTGAAAAGATGGCAGGTTCTACCATGCCTTGGGGATGGCGATCGCGCACCGTTGCCAGCGCGGCTTCCATATCATAGATAGGTTGCAATCGGACGTTTAGCAAGCCATACGGGGTGAGGGCGGGCGTCTCACCGCGCACCAACTCTAGCAGAAAGTCAGGGCATCCATCTGGGCGCAGCGCCACCTCTAAGCCAGCGGGCATCACCCCAAAACTGCCCGCATTTTCATAGGGATAGTAAATGGAATTGCCATTTGCAGTCAGGGGCTGAAAAAAATCTGGAAGCCCTTGCAGCGACATCTTAATGCACCTCAGCAGGCAAAGCAGGTAAATCAGAATTGGTTAACGCAAAGGGGTTTTCTGTTTCTGTTTGCCAGGAGTCTGGCGGGTCTTGAATTTTGCTGCCATCTTTTAACAACACGATGCGTTGAAATTCGTAGCTGCCAGAGTCTTCTTCCCGCAAAAATAAACTCTTAATGGGCGACAATAGCGTGGTTGTGGCCGAGAGCTTATCAACACCAGGAGCAAAGTCATCGTAGCCCAGCTTGAGGGTGCTGCCACGCTTGAAGACCAGGCTGATATCGGTAATGCGATCGCCAAACACTACTCTCCGCACATCCACCGTCAACTTTTTCTTAAACGTAGACGGACAATCCGGTCGCAAAATCGCGTTGAAAATGGCATCTCGGTCGGGCAGAACCTTCACCTTCTCCAGGTCAAACAGAATATTTCCTAGATTGGCATCAGAGATTGGGCTTTGCGGTGTCACCGTGAAGGCGATCGCGTCTCCAGGTTTTAACTCAACTGGCAATGCTGCACTAAATCCACTGATTACACCAGCAACTTGTGAATCACCATCCTGAAACACACAGGATAACTGTTCAATTCGCACTGGGCTTTCGATCGCATTTTTCAATGAGAAAGTAACTATCTTGTTAATCGGATCGACGGTCTTGGTGTAATCAAACACTTCACCGACCAGATCACTGATCTGAGCAGAGAAGGGAATAATTTCTGGTGTACCGTCCTGAAAGTCAACCTCCACTTCCCCTTGAAACAGTTGTGTCATGTCGCTAAACAGCGCTTCGTAAATCGACTGAGCCGCTTCAAAGGAAAGGCTGAGCGAGTCACTAAAACCAGTCCGCAGTTCCACTGGAACATCTGCAAATTCCTGCCGTTTAATTGATCCATCCGCCTGCGGTAGTTTCAAAAATAATCGTGGTTTTCCGGCCACAAGCGGCTGGAAAGTTAACTTGCCCTGTACTCCTTGACGATTTAGCTCTTGTGCTGCTGCATCCAGTCGAGCGGCTTCTACATCAGGAAACGCCCAGTAATCTAGCGTTGCACGCAGTGTCGTGGGGTCATCGTTCACGCTGGAGAATCGCATCGAAACCATTGGATAGTGGGGCGATTCACGTCGTCGCACCAGCTTAAAGCAACTGGGCAGATAGTAAATCGTTTGAGGCAATACGGGGTCTTGATAATAGCTGTATTGCTTGCCTTTCCAGGGAAATGACCAGCGAATCGCCTTAAATGTTTGATTCGATGTTCCGGTGATGCTCTGATAAATGTAGGGATAGATGGCTTGAGGAAAGACAAACGGACGTGGTTCTACAACACTATCCAATACGCGAGTCACTTCTCGGAATAAAGGCTCTCCGGGAGGGGTGTTGTCGGGAGGCGGAGCGATCGCCGCAGGATTAACCGAATTTGACGTGTAAGTAATATTGCACCGTCGATCGTTCAGCGTGATGTAGACCGCAGCAGGTGGTTGCTGTCCACGCGGTTGAGCAAACCATAGATCCTGTAAATTATTCGGTGATGAGAGCGCACAAAAGCCGTACAGCCTGACCCCACCTGCCGCATTAATGTCTACCCAGGTGCGGGAGGCATTGCGGTTGAGTCCACAGGGCGGCAGGTCAGGAGCCGCTTCAAACAGATCAACCGGAAACGCTGAGCTGTTATCTACGCTCAAGCAATACCGCGTCCACTGTTGCCCCCCTGCTTCGTAATCTTCCGTTCTCACAACGCGCAACTGAGGCGCAGGCAGGTTGGGATAACAAGCGGCTTTAGACGGTGGAACATTGTTTGGTGCGGCTGTGCCTGTTGTATTGGCGGCGGAAACCGGGATGCCCACTTTAACTGCCCGCCGGACTGTCAGCACGGCACCATAGTCAGGAGAGGTTAAGACTTGAAATAGCAGACTCAGTTCTGCTGAGGTGGCCACTGACAAATCGGCTCTCACCATCCCAGCATCCTGCACGGGAGCTGAAAACGCTAATTCTTTCTGGCCTCCGTTGGCATCCCCCGCCGTCAAGCGGTGCTGTAGTACCACGCTCAGTTCATGCGTCAGTTCTTGATACTCTCGTGCGGCTAATTGCAGAGAAGGAGCAGGAAATTTTTCAAGATAGATCGATAGCTTCCATCCGGTCTGAGTTTGCGACAGCATCATCTGTATCTGTCGATTGCGCTCTGCGACACGGTAGCGCGGCAGGTAATATTTTTGCTCCGGATTTGTGGGAGCTTCAAACACCGTTTCGTCATTGACATCTGCCATCAAGCTAACGGGAACAGTAATCTGATTGCGCGGTGCGCCGTCGGTGGGGGTATGAATATCAGCGATCGCCTTTCCCAGGTCGGGGTTAATCCAGCGAATTTGTTCTATCTGAGTAAATAAACGTGGCCGAATTTTGGCGATCGCTTCGGGCCGCTTTGCCACCACTGCATCTGCCAGCACGGATCGATCGATCTGGAAAACTCGAGCATCAGACACCACCGATACGGGAGCCGGTTGAGCTAACTGAACCGCGACCATTTGATTAAGCGCCACCGTATTTGAGGCGATCGCATTCGAACGTGCCATTCTTGTAAATGCAGAACTATTAACCATGAATCCTCCATGTCGTGCAAAAGTTGGTGAATGAAGAGCATTCAACCTATGCATTAAGTAAATAGCCGCAATTAATCGTAAGAAGGCGGGTGGGGGCTTTGCCCGCAGGCAGGAGGTCCCACTCCCCTAAATCATCTTTAGTTTAATTACACCAGCTACTTAGAGATGGATTTAAGATCCTTGAGTTGGATACTAAATCCATCCGCCTGAAAATTAGAATTAACGGTTTGACAAAATATTTTTCTGATTAAACAGATATGTTTCAACAGATTCCAAATGCTCTAGACATATCCAATGCGCTCTATCTGTTTCATTCTGCTTGATTAAAACGGGCGATCGCAGTACCCAAACGGGTGATTTCTCAAAAACCGCAACCGATTTCAAAATGGGAATTACTGGGGCTTTGAAGGCTTACTGATTTGTCATTCAAATAGCAATGAAATAATTGGAGTCGTAAATTTGAGTCAGATCTTCTACCGAGCGTTTCAAGCTCCATATCTTCAAAAAACTTAACCTCTACGAGTCTCCTGTTTTGGAAGCTTGGTACGGGTTATTCAAAACGGGAGATGCTTCGTACTACTTCATATTAGAACAACTCACCGCTTCACCCACGGCTTAAACGAGAAATAGTGGAGGAAATTGTGAAAGCAGTTTTACAAAAACATTTCGATGCTGAACTGTGGACAAATTCGAGCTTTGAGGGGTGGCAAAGCTAACGTGAATGATTCAGACCGAATGGCTATTCCAGAAGACATCCAACAGATTCTCGATCAATAACGCTATACCATTAAACGTTCAAAACTATCCGTTCGGCTATCCGTTTGGTTAGGGATGAAACCGGGGTGCATCCCAGTCTTGCAAGTCTCAGTTTGAGAATTGCCCATTGAGATAGGCACAACGGTGAAGCAGAACTTGAGGAACGTTTTCCGTTTTCCACTGTGCCCCAGACAATTTGATGCGTGCTCCAACTTGTTTGACGGTCGATTCAATCGCACCTGAGCCAATCGATACCCCTTCGGCTTGCAAGTAACTGTAGTTGACAATCCGATGACGATGCTTGTTGAGATAGACCATGAAGTTGTCTACCTGTTCATACTCCCAGTCTTGCAACTGCTCCATTGCTCCATCGACATCTCCCTTCCATAGACATGCTTCCACCA